>CAMJFV010000238.1 GCA_946405045.1 uncultured Bacteroidales bacterium
CTCTTTGTTTTTTGGCTGGTCGCGCGTCTCTGTACACTCGATCAAGATCTCTTCCACTACACCTGTGTTTGGATTCTTCCATGGGTAACGCAAACGGACTCCAGACTCCACCTTGTTCACATTCTGTCCACCGGCACCACCGCTTCGGAATGTATCCCACTTGATCAGTCCTTCCTGGATCTCCACATCAAACTCGTCGGCTTCTGGTAATACAGCTACTGTGGCTGCTGATGTATGAACACGGCCTTGTGTCTCAGTTTCTGGCACACGCTGCACACGGTGCACTCCACTCTCATACTTCAGTGTGCCATACACACCGTCGCCCGATACATTGAATATGATTTCTTTGAATCCTCCCGCTGTACCTTCTGTGAAAGATGATACGCTGACGCTCCAGCCTTTAGATTCACAATACTTGCTGTACATTTTGAACAGGTCTCCAGCGAAGATGGCAGCTTCGTCTCCACCCGTACCTCCACGGATTTCCACTATGGCATTCTTGCCGTCTTCAGGATCGGAAGGGATAAGCATAAGTTTGATTGCCTCCTCCATTTCAGGAAGTTTTGGCTCAAGCTCATCAAGCTCAGCCTTTGCCATCTCCCTCATGTCGGGATCGTCTTCTGTCTGAAGAATCTCTTTCGCCTCTGCGATATTTTTGAGAGCAGTCTCATATTCCTTCTTGGTTTTCATGATTCTCTCAAGGTCGCTATACTCCTTGTTGAGCTTCACGAAACGCTTCATGTCGGCGATCACTGCCGGGTCTGTGATTAGGGTGCTGATTTCCTTGAATTTGATTTCAAGACCCTCAAGTTTCTGTAGTAGTGTATTCTCTGCCATATTTAAATTCTCATCGCTAATGACGTCCAGTCGAAAAGCAGGTGCAAAATTAGCAAAATTTTTGGAAAAATAGATATGAAGATTGTGGTGTAGATCGTTGCTATAAGAAAAGTATTTGTTGCGATTGAATGTTTTATGATTGGAAATATTGATTTTTATTGTATCTTTGCATCGTTTTTATATTTTTACAGAGTTTGGTTTGCGAAAAATATGTTTATACAGCAATGAGTTGTGCGAAAATATAAATTGAATGTTTTTATGACATTCGTAATTTATTTATAATGTGAAGAATATAAATCATACAAATTGTTAAATCATATATAGAATGAAAAAGAAAATCTATTTATTGGCGACACTTTTGTTGATGAATGTATTGCAAAGTTGCCAGGATGAGGTAGAAGAAGGTTATTCTGTTGATTCTATAAAAAAAGAATCAGTCAAAGAAGGACTTAATTTAAGAGCCTTGTTTTCAGAAAATCATGTTATTTCGGTGAGTGAAGCAAGTGAGACGGCCCTTAAGGCGGCAGAAATGTTTGCCGATGAATCTACGCGAGCTGACGTTCAGGAACCAAGAATCATTGAAAGTGTTGGAGTTTATGGAAGAAAAAACACTCCTCTTAGGACTGCGAATGTGAGCGAAGACACTTTGTATTATGTTTTTAATTTTGAAGACAATCGAGGATTTGCCATTGTTTCTGCGGATGATCGTATTCCGACTCAGATTTTGGCTTATGTCGATAACGGTTCTCTTGAGAATGATGTCGATAATCCAGGTTTGCGATATGGATTGGAACTGATGCAGCATTATGTAGAATCTTCTATTGATCATTTTGAAAATAAGAAGGATTCGCTTTTGGCTGAGGCAGAAAAGAAATCTTCTGTTGTTGATGCAAAAACAGCAGAGACACGAGCTATTTATACAGGTACTGCATATTCGGTATTGTCTGAACAAACAGTTGGCCCTTTGATTAGTGTGACTTGGGGACAGGGACATCCTTACAATATGAATGTAGGTAAGCTTTGTGATGACAATGATAAAAATGGAGGTAAGGCACCTACAGGTTGTGTGGCTACATCGACAGCACAGTTAATGTCTTATTGGAAGTACCCATCTTCATGGGATTTTGTAGCAATGGATTGGACAAAAATGTGTTCTTCCAAAACAGCGACAGATTTAAATAAGTCTAATATTGCAATCTTGATGAGGTTGATAGGCGTCTATATAGGTATGAAATACGATTGTGAGGCAAGTGGAGCATATACGTCTGACGCATATGACCTTCTAGGAAAACTCGGATATAAAAAGCTTTTTAAAACAGAGTTTGATATGGGGCTTGCTATAGGGGCACTTCAGTTGAACTTGCCATTTTGGATGACGGGATATGCTAATTATAATAATGGTGGTCATAGTTGGCTCATTGATGGTTATAAGATGATTGAATTTGAGGAGGTGGACTATCGAGTTGATACATCTACAGGTTCTGTCCAAACTACAACTTCCGAATATTCTGAGTTCTATTTCCACAACAATTGGGGTTGGAATGGAGAAGGTAATGGCTATTTTGCTTCTGGTTGTTTTGATTTACAGGATGCTTATAGTTATGATGAAGAAGGAAAAGTTGAAAGTACTGCAGATTTTCGCTATAATAATAAAATGTACTGCGTATATAGATAAATGTGATTTTTGTCAATAACAGAATTATATCATATGCTTGTACACGTTAGATTTGTATGAAGTGAGTGATGATATTCAGAAAAAAGCCGTTCGGACACAAATTCTCTGAACGGCTTTTCCTTTTGTTCTAAAAATGTAGGATGTTGTATCCTTCTTTTTTACTCATTATAAATTTTTACTCAAATCCTCAACTTCCTCAATCCATATTCTGCTGCAAGCGTCGCTCGGCATTCTCAGGTCGCCACGTGGAGACAGACTGACGCTACCGACTTTCGGCCCGTCTGGCATACAGCTTCTCTTGAACTGTTGTGCGAAGAATCTCCAGTAGAATGTACGCATCCATTTCAATATTGTAGCGTCGTCGTATTTGCCTTCAAACGCTTTGTGTGCCATGAAGAATATCTTTGTAGGTGAGAATCCGAAACGTAGGGTGTAGTAGATGAAGAAGTCGTGTAGCTCATACGGACCTACCAAATCTTCTGTCTTCTGTGAGATTTCGCCCTTGTCGTCCGCAGGAAGAAGCTCTGGGCTGACGGGAGTGTCGCAGACATCAAGCAACGTCTCCTTTGCCGCTTCGTCCATTTCATACAGAGCTGCATATTTCACCATGTATCTTACCAATGTCTTTGGAATGGATGTGTTGACGGCATACATGCTCATGTGGTCTCCGTTGTATGTGGCCCATCCAAGCACAAGTTCCGACAAATCTCCTGTTCCGACGACAAGTCCGCCAATCTTGTTCGAGTAGTCCATCAATATCTGTGTCCTTTCACGAGCCTGTGTGTTTTCATAGCTGACGTCGAGGATCGAAAGATCGTGGTCGATATCTTTAAGATGCTGTAGACATGCTGGTTTGATGTCTACCTCTTTGATTGTCACACCAAGACTCTTCATCATGTTGAGTGAGTTGTTGTAGGTGCGGCCTGTTGTGCCGAAGCCAGGCATTGTTATTCCGACGATGTTCTCACGTGGAATGCCAAGTTTGTCGAATGTCTTCACCATCACAAGTAGGGCGAGGGTAGAGTCGAGTCCTCCACTGATTCCGACAACCGCTTTCTTGATGCCGGTGTGGAACAATCGTGTCGCCAAACCTCCCACTTGAATTGAAAAGATCTCGTTGCAACGAGTTGTCATCTCATCCTCTGGCGGCACAAATGGATGAGGTGCGAATGCGCGTGTGACATCCGATGGCTCGGAATATATATTGTTTGCACCAAGGCTGTTGAGGCTGGTGATCTCAAACTCGTTTTTCTTGTTAGGATTCTGGTTGCCGATGATGAATGCGGAGTTGCGCAGACGGTCGGCCTGCAATCTTTGTACGTCGATATCCGCAACGATAAGTTGCTCTTTGAATGAGAATCTTTCCGATGTGGCAAGCAGACTTCCGTTTTCAGAGATGATAGCGGTGCCTGAAAAAACGAGGTCGGTGCTGCTCTCACCGAATCCCGACGCTGTATATATGTATGCGCATGCGTTGGTTGCGGATTTCTGTTTCACAAGTTGGCGACGGTAGGCCTCTTTGCCGATCAGTTCATCGCTGGCAGAGAGATTGAAGATGATTTCTGCTCCAGCTAGACACATATCGTCACTTGGAGATGCCGGCATCCACAAGTCTTCGCAGATCTCAATGCCAAACTTTATTCCGTCGACTTCCAAGA
>CAMJFV010000239.1 GCA_946405045.1 uncultured Bacteroidales bacterium
CACCAGCTGCAGGAATCTGAGTATGCTTGTAATGAGCCACAGCTTCCGGATCACAATTATCTGAAGCGATATCAGGTGGAAGCAAACCGTCTACGTCAGGAACAAGGAATATACATGGTCTTGCGTAGTCAGCTTGTATAATATAATCCTCAAACCACTTAGGTACAGTAATCTGCGGTGGAACAGTATCTCTTATCACACGACGATATTCAATTGTGTCTGAGTGATTGTTACATGCATCATAAGCGACGAATCGTCTTACAACATCATAATTGTAGTACTCACACTTGCTTGGATCTGAAGATCTGTTTGTTGAATCCGAGAAGAAAATTCCACTCTTAAGAGGAACATCCTTTGATCTTTCTACAGGACTATCATAAATCACATCCCAACAATTATCCTTTGCCTTCATTGCTGAATTGACAAATGGTTCAGTCGGTGTACAAACGAATGAGTCAACAGTAGAAGTTGCATCCTCAAGCCATACAGGTGGAACAGTATCCTTAACACGGAATGTATCCGAACAAGGTGACACATTCTGTTTTCTTACGTCAACTGCCGAATATGTTCTGATCAAAGTGAACTCACAAAGGTTCACTGTCGAAACCTTACTGTTTGTCACATCCAATATGATTGAATCAACCTTGAATGTAGACGGATCAACCAACTCTGGAGCTGAAGTTCCATCCTGAGCCAAGAACAATCCGCCGAACTTAAGGAATTCATCAAACGTCTTGTAAGGAGCAGGAATATCATTATGACAGATATACTTAACGTCATCCAATGGTGGACAATTCATTCCTGGAGCACCTGTATTGATTACATTGACAACTCTATGACAAGTCTTTGACTCTTCCAATCCAGGAGTAGTATCTCTAACCACCAAAGTGATTTTTGTAATGCCAAGTGGATATGGATCACTCAACTTCAAACTGTCAGAACGAGTGAATACAGAATCCAATTGACCACACTCATTATGTAGCTCTGGAATCTTGAATCCATGCTTCAACACCTCTGAGAATGGCACTGAGTCGACAGCAGTCTTCAATTCAATTGTAATCGTATCTTTCTCACCTAACAATCCACAGTTAAACTCATCTATTCCAGCATTGCGCACCTTTATAGCTTGCTTACAGATAAATTCTTCACCATGATAGATGTACAACCTGTATACAGTGTCAATGCCAAGATCAAATTTCTCAGTGATTGTCTTTCCTGAATAACGCCATACTTTCAACAAAGGAACGATAGTGTCAGCACAGAAATCTCTGAAAGAAGGTTCTGTCGCATTCAACTGAATATCTTCTGGATCCAACTGACATACGCCGATAGGCAATGTGATAAGTGTATCCTTAGGACACTGGATTGGATCCTCCTTGATATCTCCGACCTGAACAATCTGAGCACATGTATCGATGCTATCCTTCAAAGTCTTAGAATGATCAACATATATCCAGTATACTGTCGTTCTACCTACATAGAATGTATCGTTTGAACCCTTGAATGGTTTCTTGTCTGAACGAATCACTGTATCAGGAAGGATTAACTTGCCAGTACATGGATTCTTAGCTTCTGGTGCGACAAGATCAACAGATATCGTACACAAGTCTTCACTTGTTGGTGCAAACGGTTGCAATTCAACACATGCGATCTCCATCTTCTTGTCTGTCAAGATATTCAATGTCTCAACACATGTATCTGTTGCTGTTGAATACTTGCTTTCGAATACCCATGCTATATTATAAACTCCAACTCCTAATTTGCCAAGTTTATACGAAGGTTTGCCTTCACTCATCTCAGCAAGAAGAGTATATGTTGGTTTGCCACCTACTGTATCGATCATGTATCCCTTACCATAAACGACATATCCATCAACACAAGCATCCTTGCCTTCTGGAATCGGAAGGATCTGTTCATCAAGCACAACATCACACTCACCACTTGCTGACTTCTTCACAGTATCGTTAAATACTGTACAGTCAAACACTGGCTTAGTAGACGATTTAATCGTCAACTCAATTTCACATCTCTTAGTCTTGACAGTCAACGAATCATTGGCAAACAACCATGAGATAGTATATGGTTCACCTACCATAAACTTAGATGGCAATTCTGTGTAAGTAGTGTCTCCAGTCGACGAGATTGTCACAAGCTGAGGAACACCTTTGATTTCCTCTAATGAACATGCCTCATAAGCATATGGTTGTTTAATTGAGTCAAGGACATGATCCTTTGCAATCTCACAAACACCTTCTGGCAATACAATAGTCTCATCAAGAAGAGTATCACAATCTATCTTTGGTTCCTGAGAATCCTTTACAGTGATAACCTGAGTACACAAGAAATTATATGAACCAAAGTTATACTTCCAGTAAACAGTATCAACACCTACATTAAATGGATCTTTGAACATATCATCACCGAATTCTGAACTGTATCCTGGCATAGATGCTCTTGTGACTACAGAATCAATATGAGCACCAGAACACAAGTCGTAAACAGGTTTGATGTCAAAATTGAACTCACTGAAATCAATTTCACAATCATATGAATCCAACACAACTGTTGTGTCAGGCATCTGACTACAATCAACTGGCGGAACATTAATGTCTCCTACTCTTACAATCTGTGTACATGTCACAACTGAATCTACCAATGTGTGAGTAGTAGAATCAATGAATACCCAGATAAGCTCATTTGGTCCGACGTAGAATGGATCATTCATAGTCAATCCGTTTGGACGAGTCGGAGTACCCTTAAATCTGCCAAGTCCACACGGATGATTTGCAAATGGATATCCACGTTTTTCCAATGAATCCAAAACCTGAGCTGCAGGAACCGAACACTCACCTGTCTCAACAGGAATATTTAACGTATCTTTATTAATTGAGTCACAATTGATTTCCAATGTTCTAGTTGTACGGACATCAATCAACTGGTTACAAGAATCTTTTACAGAACCTGTGAAATCAGTGAATACCCATTTAATCCACGTTTGGCCAAGAGGATATGTATCTTCAAGTTTCAACGAGTCATCACGTTCTCCAACACCAGGACGCATGAAGTAAGAAGAATCCGGATGAGCACATGGATCCTCAACTTCTGGAGTTTTCAATGTATCTCTCAAATCTGCAGGATCACAATCTTCAACAACCTTATGCATTGCAGGAGTCAACTCATCACAATTGATATCAAACTTCTTATTACCCTTGATATTGATATCCTGCTCACATTTTGCTGTATCTTCAACATTATATGGACTTACCATTGTCCATGTAATATGAGTATGGCCTGTTGGGAACGGATCTGAGATCTCCAACGAATCACTTCTGTGAGGAACTCCCCAAACTGTATCAGAAGTACAAGCATCCAATGCGAATGGCATCTTTGTGATAACGCTGTCTCCTGGCACATCACAACGTCCTTCCGTCGCCTTTATACTATCAATATCAGCGGCATTATCACAATTAGGCTCCAACTTATTCTGATGGTTCGGACGAATGGTCTGATCACATGTTTGTACCTTACCGTCTATTTTAGAACGGAACACCCACAACAAATGATAATCACGGCCTACTTCCAAAACATAATCTGCTGGCACTTTTTTGTCAGTACCATATAGGGTAAGTACTCCTGGTATCTTTTCATCTGTACATGAACGTGTAGCCACATAGCCTTTATCCAAAATGCTCCAAATATCACCTATAACAACTTCACATTCTCCTGATTTAGCTACAGGATAATATGGATTTGGATCAATCGTAGCACAATCGAATACTGGTCCACGTGCATCAACTACATTTACATACTTGATACATGAATCAACATTTCCAGACTTATCTACGAAAATGAAATTAAGTTTCGACAAACCTACTGGGAACGGATCTGCCTTCCACTCTTCATTATCAACTCCGTCGACAACAAGATCAAACATTTTAGTCGATATGTTCCAGAAATATCTCTTCACAACCGGCTCAATGAAAAGAACCGAACCTCCATTCGCAAGGTTATCACACTCATCGTATGCCTTTGGAATGATAATCAAATCCTTCAAATCCTCATATGTCAAACCACAGACATCAGACGAAACATTACCCATCACTGTATCTTTTCCGTCGAAACAGTCAAGAATAACCGGCTTAGTGCCATCTTTGACCGTGCGGTACATTA
>CAMJFV010000240.1 GCA_946405045.1 uncultured Bacteroidales bacterium
TGATATCTTGCAAGAGTGTCTCCTGCTTGATTTATTATTTTAAATGTCACATTACAAGGAATCTTTCCTTCTTTTTGGTTGGCGTTGGCGACGTAGCACGATACAATAGCCACCGCCTCACGACATTTTGTCTTGAATGTTCCTGAATATACAGTTCCACCCCTAGGAGGCATATTAATAAACAGCATACCACCATGTTCTTCATTTGGAGTATGGTCTTCCGTCATCACACCCCAATCAATACAAGATCCCATTGCGGCATTATAAACAATAGCATAAGAGCCATCATTTACATGATGCTTAACATACTCTCCACCTACACCCCAACAACCTTCACCCAGATCCGTGACATACTTAACTTCACTGGTAAGAGCTCCTGTCTGATCCATCGCAAAAGCATGATCATCTGTGTTATATACAGGAGATGGCGTTGTTATTCCATCAATCTCAATCTCTCTTACATAACTATCAAATCCCATGTTTGGATTTATAGATGTGGTGCTAGAGAAATTGTAACCGCCTTCTCCATTTGGAGTTATTGTCGGATAAGGAGTGTTGCTTGGATTAAAGAATCTACCAAAATCATCATACCATACACGAGTCACCGTTCCAGTTGCACTCTGGCATTCTCTGATAGCACGTACAATTATCGATTTATAATTAGGATCCTTTACACTGAAATCTGTACAGAATTGAGTAATTGTAAACTGATAATCGGATGCAGCCTGAACGTCATAATACCAGTTGCCATCTATATCTTTGTCGACACAGACAATATTTTTCACAGTTTCATCCTGAATATCCTTCATCGTAAAACTTGGAGCATCGTCGATCCAATTTTCATTATTCTCGACATGGAAAACAATACGGTATTTATCCGCAAACTTCACTTCATATTCCTGCGGATTTATCATTTGGACTCCTTTTATTTCCCACGAACACTTCGTTCCCATCGGAGACAAATGAATTGCGTTAGAAGAACAATGAGTCTCGTTATCATTCTCCTTGACAACAACACGGATATAAGGATGATCCTCAAAATCTTCCTTTATAAGATTAAGTTTTATTCCCATTCCTCCGTCAACAAGAGTATATCTGTCAGACGGAATGTCGATCCATTTGCTTTCGGAATTATAACGTTTGTCACTCCATTGCCATACATACTGGACTCCAAATGGAAGATCAACATTTGAAGTGAGGACTCTGATCTCTGTCTCCTTTGTATATACTACATTCTCTATGTCTTCTCCAATATACACACAGTCATAACACTTAGAGTCACGACCTACCTGGACATAGTTTTTATAAGTAAACATCTGTCCATTGTTTCCTTCTATCTCAACTTCACAACGATAGTTGACATAACTTACACCTTCTGGGAATTGGGTATCAAAACGAGCCACTCCATTTCCTGCGATATCACTGACACTCTGTGTGCTCAGTGGCGTATTAGGATTGGATTCATCATACCATTTGATTGTCACATTCTGAACTGATGTTCCCAGATTATTCAAATCCTTGACAAACAAACTGACAGCGTCACTCGTACAAGCTGTCTCCGCACTGATACAGATAGATGGCTTTACAGGAAGATGCTGAACCTCCTGACCTTCCACCTCTGTCATTTCAGAGATCAAATATTCAACAGCGACTCCCACCTTGTTCGAATATGGCAACACCATAGGATAGAACACAGGACAATCATTACCTGTAAGCATACCATCCATTTTGAATTCAGCCGTCATCGTATACCAACCAGGTTGAGCATCGGCCACCTTCACCTCAGTAAGACAGTCATTATTATTGTCGTTTGCCATCATACTATTGTTCACCTCCATATTCCATGTCTGTCCAGTCGACTCACATGTAAGTGTACAACTCTGATTATAAAACGGATTTTCCTCTATATTCGAAATCAATGCTCCATTCGCATCAACAGTATTACTACCATGTCTATCTGAACAGAAACCAAAATGACAAGGATTCTCCCCGTCTAGACCATCAGTGATCAGCCAGAAACGAATTGAAATTTTTCCTGTTGCCCCAGATGCAATTTCACTCGGATACTGAATACCCATCATCGGATAAATCTTTGGTAAGGACACACCTTGTTTAGTTTGATATGTATCTCCTCCATGCCACCACAGATAATACATATCGTTATCAAAATATGAAGGAGGGATAATAGCGTCATCACCACCATACTGAACCATTGCATTACGATTTATAATGTAGTAGGCATTCTTTTTTCCAAAAGGATTAGCTTGTGCAGTTGGGAACAATACAACATTATCGCCGCCACCTACACGTCCACATCTTTCTATTCCTAGATATGTAAATCTCTTGTTTATATCTGTTTCTCCAGTCGTATATCTAACTGAATTATGCATGTTCGGAGGAAAATCATCATAACATCTCGAATCCTGAGGTCGGATAAACATATATGGATCTGTATTCGACTTATGTGCTGCAAATTGACCTGCATTCATTCCATTGAATGAGAAGATAATTGAACCTTCACTTGCACAAACAGGATCAATCTCATTGATTTTCAACTCAACCGCCTCACTTCGTGTACATTTCTCTGTAGCAAAGAATCTGAATATCGCTTTATGATTGTTGTCTGTAATTGTATATTTAAGTTTTGTTGTTCCCGCACCTGAGATATGGTCTAACTCTCTGGCATCTTTCCAAACGCCATCCTCTAATTTTTCCCAATAACCAATAAGATCAGAAGGAATTACAACAAACTCAACTTCATTAACACGGTCTACACCATATACCAATGACTT
This sequence comes from uncultured Bacteroidales bacterium, assembly GCA_946405045.1. Lineage (GTDB taxonomy): Bacteria > Bacteroidota > Bacteroidia > Bacteroidales > Paludibacteraceae > UBA1723. The sequence continues at coordinate 2,793 of CAMJFV010000240.1, forward strand.
ATTATACGACACTTTTATGTCAACACCAGCGACATCCCTTGATTTTATGCTGTTGGAATAAAACTGATATCCATTAACATTCATCACATATCTATAATATGAAGACGATATATTACTGATAGTGATGATATTTCCAGACACACTGTAATCAGTGGATTTTACCGCAGTCCATATATTCTCATCCTCACTCTCTTGAAGTTCTAATGTATAAGAGCAATTGATATAAGAAATATTTTTAATGGTCGACGAGAGCGTTCCTGTCTGACATTTTCTTAACGTGCCGGAAATAGAGATAGATGGATATGTCGATCCACAATCTATTGTTGTCTTAGCACTCAAAGTCTCACATCCCATTGACAGAGACACACGGAACTGTTTATATGAATCTATAGCTTCTCCAGATAGAGTTGAACCGGTAGTTCCTGTAATGGTAGTCCAATCATAGCCATTGTTTGAACCTTCCCATGTAAACGTTGGATTCTGAAGACCAAATGCGTTCTTGAAATCTCCGTCATTGCTATTATTATATGAGTAATCAATATTTACACTTATACTCTTACCTCCACTACTACATATATCACAAACATTTTCTGTCATATTAAGCGAGACATAGGATTCCGGTCTGTTTGTCGACCAGAACGCTTTGTCCCCAGTCACATATACATATAAAGGACTAGTAGCATTATTTACATTAATGCCATCGTTTGTCGTACTGAATATTCCAGATTCATCGTCGTTTATTCTGACGTGAGTATATCCATTGAATTGCATCTGGCCGGTTCCACTATAATCGACACGATAAAGTTTACCACCATTAGCATCACAACACAATGTCACGATTTTACTTATAGATACTCCATTGGCTCCTGTGATCGAAGGGGCTGGTATCATCCAGCCAAAATTAACCTCTCTTTGTCTGTAATTAGAGTTGTATTGATCCCAGTCATTTCCACCGACCTTTATTCCATACACATTGGTATAACCATACTCCTCATACATCTCCTTTGTGACTGTCAATGTCTTTCCTGTAGCACCTGCAATATCACGAATATTTCCGTCTACATTCGCAAACCACTGATACTTGATAGTGCTACAAGGTTCTGTAGCCAAACTCAAAATCATATCATCACAAGGGAAGTTATCGGCATTCTCCACATTAAAGCCAATAACTCTCTCGTCATTGTATGAGCTCACGAAAATCTTCTTATTGGATTCATCTACATAAATATAGAATTTATGATTTGCCAAATTGCTATTGACAGCCAACACTTCCCAATAGTGTATATCCGCACCACTATTATTGACAAACCTGAAGTCGAGGTTCGCATTATTCTCGCCCGCGTAAAAGAACTC
>CAMJFV010000241.1 GCA_946405045.1 uncultured Bacteroidales bacterium
TGATTACGTTGGTCTTGACGAGTACATCGAGAAGATCAAGGGTGGTTGGACAGACTTTGATGTGATGATTACTATGCCTTCAATCATGGGTAAAATTGGTGCTCTAGGACGTGTGCTAGGACCTCGTGGTTTGATGCCAAATCCAAAGAGTGGTACAGTTACTAATGATGTAGCAAAAGCAGTTAAGGAAGTAAAGCAGGGAAAGATTGATTTCAAGGTTGATAAGTTTGGTATCGTCCACACTTCAATCGGTAAGGTTTCTTTCACTCCAGACCAGATCTATGGAAATGCGAAGGAGTTCATGGCAACAATCATGAAGTTGAAGCCATCTTCAGCTAAGGGAACTTACGTGAAGAGCATCTATCTTTCAAGCACAATGAGTCAGGGTATCAAGATTGATCCTAAATCAATTGACGAAATTTAATATTAAGATCAGACATGAAAAAGGAAGATAAAGTAGCTGTAATTGAGCAGTTGTCTAATACTCTATCTGAGTATAGTCACTTTTATGTTGCCGATGCGTCAGATCTTAATGCGGAGCAGACAAGCGCACTTCGTCGTGCATGTTTTGAGCAGCAGATCAAGATGATTGTTGTTAAGAACACATTGATGAAGAAGGCTCTTGATCAGAAGGACGCTGATTTCTCTCAGTTGTATCCATCTCTAAAGGGATCATCTGCTATTATGTTTACTAACACTGGTAATGCACCAGCAAAGTTGATTAAGAGCTTCTCAGCAAACAATCCTTTGAAGAAGCCTGTATTGAAGGCAGCTTATGTAGAGGAGAGCTTCTATGGAGCAGATCAGCTTGAGGCATTGGTAAGCATCAAGAGCAAGAACGAACTTATTGGCGACGTTATCGCTTTGTTGCAATCTCCTGCGAAGAATGTTATTTCTTCTTTGCAGTCAGGTGCAAACACATTGCATGGTCTTCTTAAGACTCTTGCAGAGAAATAATTTTTTAATTCAAACAATCTTAAAAAAAGAAATAAAATGGCAGATTTGAAAGCATTTGCAGAACAGTTGGTTAACTTGTCAGTTAAGGAAGTAAACGAGTTGGCTGAGATCTTGAAGAACGAGTACGGTATCGAGCCAGCTGCAGCTGCAGTAGCAGTAGCAGCAGGTCCTGCAGCAGCAGGTGCAGCAGCTGAGGAGAAAACTTCTTTCGACGTAGTTTTGAAGTCAGCAGGCGCTAACAAGCTTCAGGTTGTAAAGGCTGTTAAGGAGTCTTGCGGTCTTGGTCTTAAGGAGGCTAAGGAGATCGTAGACGGTGCTCCAGCTACAGTTAAGGAAGGTGTTGCTAAGGACGAGGCTGAGTCATTGAAGAAGACTCTAGAAGAGGCTGGTGCTGAAGTTGAGCTTAAGTAATATCGCCTGATTTCAGGTTTATAGTTTAGAACCACGATGGTGTGGTTCTAAACTTTTTTGTGTCTTAACAATTTTACTTCATTAAAACATCAGCAAAATGTCTCAACAGTTAAATAATAAGAGGGTAAGTTTCGCATCTGTTAAAAACCAGATGGAATATCCTGATTTCCTTGAGGTTCAGTTGAAATCCTTCAGGGAGTTTTTCCAGATTGATACTCCACCTGAGCAGAGAAAGAATGAGGGAATGTATAAGGTTTTCTCAGAGAATTTCCCTATTGCAGACACTCGAAATAACTTCGTATTAGAGTTTTTGGATTACTACATCGATCCATGCAAATATAGTATTGACGAATGTATTGAGCGTGGTCTAACATACAATGTGCCTTTGAAGGCTAAGTTGAAATTGTATTGTACAGACCCTGAGCACGAAGATTTTGAGACTATTATTCAAGATGTTTATCTTGGAAATATTCCGTACATGACGGAGAAAGGCACTTTCGTTATCAATGGTGCTGAGCGCGTTGTTGTGTCTCAGTTGCACAGATCTCCAGGTGTATTCTTCGGTCAGAGCATGCATGCTAATGGAACAAAGTTGTATTCTGCTCGTATCATTCCATTCAAGGGTTCTTGGATTGAGTTTGCTACAGATATCAATAATGTAATGTATGCTTACATCGACCGTAAGAAAAAGTTGCCTGTGACTACTTTGTTGCGTGCAATCGGTTTCGAAAGCGATAAGGATATTCTTGAAATTTTCGGGCTTGCTGAAGAGGTTGAGGTAAAGGCTAAGACTATTAACAAATATATCGGTAGAAAGCTTGCTGCTCGTGTCTTGAAGGCATGGACAGAGGATTTCGTTGATGAGGATACTGGTGAGGTTATCTCTGTCGAGAGAAACAAGGTCCTTATCGAGCGTGAAACTATTCTTGAGGAGGAGAACATCGACGCTATCCTTGAGTCTGGAGCTTCTACTATTCTATTGCATAAGGAAGACGTTTCTTCTTCTGACTACAGCATCATCTTCAACACTTTGCAGAAGGATGATACTAACTCGGAGAAGGAAGCTGTCAATTATATATATCGTCAGTTGCGTAACGCTGAGCCTGCTGATGACGCTGCAGCTCGCGAAATCATCCAGAACTTGTTCTTCTCTGAAAAAAGATATGATTTGGGTGATGTAGGTCGTTACAGAATCAACAAGAAGCTTGACCTTTCTATCGACCCTACTATTAAGGTGTTGACTAAGGAGGATATCATTGAGATCATCAAGTATCTAATCGAGCTTATCAACTCTAAGGCTGAGGTTGATGATATCGACCACTTGAGCAACAGACGTGTACGTACTGTAGGTGAGCAACTTTACAACCAGTTCGGTGTAGGTCTTGCACGTATGGCTCGTACAATCCGTGAGAGAATGAACGTTCGCGACAATGAGGTGTTCACTCCAATTGATTTGATCAATGCTAAGACTATCACTTCGGTAATCAATAGCTTCTTTGGAACTAACGCCCTTTCTCAGTTTATGGACCAGACTAACCCATTGGCTGAGATTACTCACAAACGTCGTCTATCTGCCCTTGGTCCTGGTGGTTTGTCTCGTGATAGAGCCGGATTTGAGGTGCGTGACGTTCACTATACTCACTATGGTCGTCTATGTCCTATCGAGACTCCAGAAGGTCCAAACATCGGTTTGATTTCTTCATTGTGTGTACACGCTAAGATCAATGATCTAGGATTTATCGCTACTCCTTACCGTAAGATCAATAACGGTATCGCAGATATGTCTGAGACTGGTATCGAGTACATGACTGCTGAGGAAGAGGAAGGAAAGATCATCGGTCAGGGTAACGCTCAAATCGATGAGAACGGTAATTTCTTGACAGACAAGGTTAAGGCTCGTCGTCAGGGTGACTTCCCAGTTGTGGATCCTACTGAGCTTGAGTTGATGGATATCGCTCCAAACCAGATCGCGTCTATCGCTGCATCTTTGATTCCATTTATTGAGCATGATGACGCCAACCGTGCGTTGATGGGATCTAACATGATGCGCCAGGCTGTTCCATTGTTGACTACTGAGTCTCCTATCGTAGGAACTGGTATCGAGGCACAGCTTGCAAGAGATTCTCGTACTCAGATTTCTGCTGAGGGTGACGGTGTCGTTGAATATGTAGACGCATCTGTTATTAAGATTAAGTATGACCGTTCAGAAGAGGAGGAGTTCACAAGCTTCGTCTCTGCGGTTAAAGAATATAAACTGCCTAAGTTCAGAAGAACTAACCAGAATACTACAATTGACTTGCGTCCGCTTGTTCGCCGTGGCGACCGTGTGACTAAGGGCCAGATCCTTACACAGGGATACTCTACAGATAATGGAGAACTTGCTATCGGAAAGAACTTGCTAGTTGCATTCATGCCTTGGAAGGGTTACAACTATGAGGATGCTATCGTTATCAACGAGAAGGTTGTAAAATGGGATATGTTTACATCAGTTCACGTTGAGGAGGATACTCTAGAGGTTCGTGAGACTAAGCGTGGTATGGAGGAGTTGACTGCTGATATTCCAAATGTCAGTGAGGAGGCTACTCGTAATCTTGACGAGAATGGTGTTATCCGTATCGGTGCTCCAGTAGAGCCAGGTGATATCATCATCGGTAAGATCACTCCTAAGGGTGAGTCGGATCCTTCTCCAGAAGAGAAGTTGCTTCGCGCTATCTTTGGTGACAAGGCTGGTGACGTTAAGGATTCTTCTTTGAAGGCCACTCCATCACTTCACG
>CAMJFV010000242.1 GCA_946405045.1 uncultured Bacteroidales bacterium
GCACGGAACTCAAAGCGGTTACCTGTGAATGCGAATGGTGAAGTACGGTTACGGTCAGTGTTATCGATAAGCAACTCTGGAATTGTAGCTACTGCAAGCTTCATCTTCTTCTTAGAGTCCATGATGATAGCCTCTTCTGAAGTAGCGTTCTCAAGTTTGTCAAGCACTGCAGAGATCTGGCTTCCTAGGAATACAGAGATGATTGCAGGAGGTGCCTCGTTTGCTCCAAGACGGTGAGCATTCTGAGCTGTCATTACAGATGCCTTTAGAAGAGCATTGTTCTTGTATACAGCCATCAATGCGTTGACTACGAATGTCACGAACTGTAGGTTCTCCTCTGGAGTCTTACCTGGAGTGAACAAACCAACACCTGTGTTTGTTCCAAGAGACCAGTTGTTGTGCTTACCTGAACCGTTGATGCCTGCGAATGGCTTCTCGTGAAGAAGAACGCGGAAACCATGCTTGCGGGCAATCTTCTCCATGATTGTCATGATAAGAAGGTTCTGGTCGTTAGCGAAGTTAGTCTCATTGAAGATTGGAGCCAACTCAAACTGGTTTGGAGCAACCTCATTGTGACGAGTCTTCAAAGGAATATTATATTTGTAACCCTCAAATTCAAGATCACGCATGAAAGCCTGAACTCTCTGTGGAATAGCACCGAAGTAGTGGTCATCAAGCTGCTGGTTTTTAGCAGACTCATGTCCGATCAATGTACGGCCTGTAAGTAGCAAGTCTGGACGTGCTGCGTAAAGACCCTCGTCAACCAAGAAATACTCCTGCTCCCAACCTAGGTAAGAGAACACCTTCTTTACTGAAGCGTCGAAGTAGTGGCAAACATCAACAGCTGCCTTGTCTACTGCTCCAAGAGCCTTCAAAAGTGGAGTCTTATAATCAAGCTGCTCACCTGTGTATGAGATGAACACAGTAGGGATACAAAGAGTATCGTCTACGATGAATGCTGGTGACGATGGATCCCAAGCTGTATATCCACGAGCCTCAAATGTTGAACGGATACCTCCTGATGGGAAAGACGATGCGTCTGGCTCAGCCTGTGCAAGAAGTTTTCCTGAGAACTCCTCAATAACTGGACCACCAGGCATACCAGCGTATTCAATAAATGAATCGTGCTTTTCAGCTGTACCCTCTGTTAGAGGCTGGAACCAGTGTGTATAGTGAGTTGCACCCATTTCCATTGCCCAGCTCTTCATACCTGCTGCAACACCATTCGCGATTGTACGGTCTAGAGTTTCGCCATTGTCAATTGCCTTTGTAAGAGTTTTGTAAGTCTCCTTTGAAAGATACTTAATCATCTTCTCACGGTTGAATACATACTTACCGTAGTATTCTGATGTCATCCCTCCTGGAGATGTAACTGCAAGCGCTTTCTTCTTGAAAGCCTCGCTAACAACTTTGAATCTTAAGTTTGACATAATGATTCTCGTTTTATAATGTTATTACTATTTTTCAAATTTCCATTGGAAGCAAAAATTGGCGTTTATCGGCCACAAAGGTCATTTTTCACTTCCATTGGAAGCAGAAACACCTCTTTTTCCTTCCGACATTGCAAATTTAAGCAAGAATTTGCTCCACACTTACTATTTTTTGTTAAAATCGACACTTTTTTTAGTTAAAATTCAAATTGTCATAAAAACAGACAAATTATCTTCAAATTGTAAGGTTCGAAAACTCCACCGCTTACAATTTGTAATACTGATTTTCATCTTTTACCTCGCGTCTTTTCACATTGTTATTTTTTGACGGAATTAATTTCCATACTGTCACATTTTAACATAAATGTAATACTTTTTGATTCGATTTGCGGCAAAAACCGTTATGACATTTTGCATAGGCATATTCATCATATAACCTATCATATTTGTATATCATTTGCATTTTCTATTATAAAATTCTATTTTTGCTATATACATATTTAAAAATAAAACACATGAATAAACTTTTTACTCTTTCGGCTATTACGCTGTTCTCCATTTCGATGGCGAACGCGGCCTCTTATATCTCAAACGGATTTTTCGAACAGGATGTCAAAGGATGGGATATGTGGAATGGCGGCGACGACGGTGCATCTTTCGAACGTGAAAGCGGAACACAGTTTGACGGTGTTGGCTGCATGAAAATTGTCAACCCTATCAGCGATCCAGATAATCAATGGAAAGTGCAAATCCATACCAGTTTTGAAGTAGACGGTGATGGCCTTCCTGCTGGCGAATATGAGCTGTCCTACTACATCCGCACTCAAAGTGGCACAGGTTCTGTACGCGTCTCAACTTCTGGAGAGGAGACTTACCAGGCCGACCAGGAAGTGACCGCTTCATACTCCCAGAAGACACACACCTTCACTTCTAAAGGAGACGTGGATGGGTTCAATTTCGATATCGCCCACACAGCTAACACATATTTTATAGACAATGTGACACTGAAAGCGTTGTCTGTCGAGCCACAGGATCCAGACAACGGTGAATACACAAAAGCATCTGTCGGCATGGACATAAATGACAAACAGCAGGAGGTGCTTGGTATTGGTGGTGGTATTGTCTACTATCAGAACTGGTTTGTCGACCATCCAAACAAAGAAGCTATCTTCGACACTATCTACACAGGTCTGGGATTATCCGCTCTTCGTATAGGAAACTGGAAACAGGATATCGACAAACACGACGTCAAAAACGAATTGACGATCTATAATGAAGCTGTGAAACGTCTTGGAAGAGAAAACTTCATCGTGGAGATGTCTTCATGGGCTGCTCCAGGATCATTGAAGGAGAATGGACAAACGGATGGTCCTTACTCTTTGAAAAAAGGTTCTGATGGTAATTTCGTCTACAATGAATATGCAGAGTGGTGGAAGAAATCATTGGCTAAATATCAAGAGGAAGGAATCCATCCAGACTATATCTCAATGCAGAACGAACCCGACATGGAAGCGACTTACGCAGCCACTCTATTCGATGCGACAGAACATTACGTTGACTACACTGGCAAACAGTTCGACCGCGCAGGATACGACAAAGCTCTTCCTATCTTTGTCTCTAAAATCAAGGAATTGAACGAAGTGCCAAAAATCCTTGGTCCGGAAGTGCTTGGTATCGGATATGGCAACACACAGAAATATATGGATGCTCTCGACGCTTCTTTGCTCGACGGTTTGGCATTCCACTATTATCACAGTGGCGAAAATGCTGACGACAGATATTCCAAACCAAACGCATATATAAATGCCATGAAAGAGTTGGCAACTAAATATGGCAACATGCCACAGTTTATGACAGAGAACTGTGCGATGCGTGCGGAAAAGAGTGGCAACGATGTTCACACAGCATGGATCATTGCAAACAGCTTCAACTACAATCACGTCGGCTCATATATGTACTGGAACCTATTATGGGGAACAAGCGACAAAGACGGATGTATTGCCGTCAACGACCCATGGAAAAAAGAACAATGGAAATCAGACGAGGGATACCAGGTATGCCTTGACTATCACGGTTTACGCCACTTCTCTAAGTTTGCGCCAAAAGGATATTTCTGCGTAGGCAGCACAACTGATAATTCTGACTTGGTCTGCACATCATTCGTAAGTCCAGACGGAAACAAGGCGACAATCGTTGTGATCAACAAAGGTGGCAACCATGCAGTAAAGGTGAACGCTCCATTCACGAACTGCACTGCGCGTCTTACAATGACCGCCACTTCAAAAGATGAGAGAAGCAAGGATTACGGTGTGATCGATTTAGCAAACGAAATAGAAATGCCAAAGATGAGTATCGCCACAATCACATTTGAGAACAATGGTTCACTTGATGATGTAAAGCAGTATACTGCAGACGAAACATTCATAGCCACATTTGCTAACGACAATTTGCAGATTATCACATCAGAGGCAGCAAATGCGAATGTTGAGCTTTGGGATGTCACAGGTAAGGTTTGGGTCAACAAAGCTATAGATTTGAATGCAGGAGTCAACACAGTTGAGACAAACATTCCTTCTGGAGTTTACTTCGTTAAGGTTTCAGCAAACGGCAAGCAGTCGGTTGTAAAATGTGTGAAATAATGGTGTAGAGACAATACATCTGCACATATAAAAACAGCAGACGCAGTGGAGAAATCCATTGCGTCTTTTAAT
>CAMJFV010000243.1 GCA_946405045.1 uncultured Bacteroidales bacterium
AGCTACGCTTTTATATGAGAAAAAGAGATGAGAATCCAATCAGAAAGTGGAATATTATCAGCAGATTACAATTCATCGAACTCACGTTATTTAGATATATTTTAATTTCTTTTTCATCGCCGAGTCTCTTACGGCTCAGCGGTCATCAATATTCTTGGATGTCAATATCTTCGGCTTCCTCTTCTGTAATCTCTCTGCGATACCATTGTTTTTCACCGTTTACAATTTTGTAGTCGTCGACTTCTATCTTCAAAATATCATTTCCAAAGTCTGGGTTTTCTTCATCCGTTTTCCCCATGTAAAAATCTACCTTACTTATGTTTGGAAAATTAGAGGGGTCTATTTTGTATGTATAATGTATGTATCGTCCTTTGAAATCATCGTTATAATCTCCATTCTCATTGTACTCCTCTTTCCAATTGATTAGGAAAGTTTTCGTCACTATAAAATCGAAATGATTTGACGCATAATCCGATGGACTGATATCTGTTAGATTTTCCAATGGATAAGAACTTATATGTCCTAAATATTTGAATTCTCCATTGAAATATTGGAAGTAACAATAACTCCAAAATATATTAGGCCTAATATCGTGACAATCAACAATAAGGACTCCGTTTTTATGAAGGGATACATCTTCGTCAATGAAATCATTGTATTTGTAAAAACCAGTGTGCTCATCTTTATATGGAGATTGAAGACAATCATATTTTTCCACCGCTTTGTAGTACTCTCCACCTTTATATCTAAACAATACTACAAAGCCTCTTGACCCAAAATCTATGCAATATTTGTTTTCTGGATTCCAGTAGATATTGCCGTCTTCTGTTTCTTTGTCCTCACCAACAGCCTTCGTGATCAGTATCCACGACTCTTCTATTTCTTCATCCTTAAAATCTGAAATTATAACTGATTCTATTGCCATACTGTCTGGCACAAATCTTAAAAATCTCTTTATCAGTGAATCTTGTACGGATTTTGGCGTGTTGGTCTCGACAGTTGTAGCTGAAATGGAGAAGATCATCAACTGGCTTAGCAATACAAAAAAGGCTATTTTCATTTTAACTTATCTCTTCCTATACGTCACTCTTGGGATCACTGGCTCAACCGCATCCTTCAAGAATTCGTCGAAATCGTCGTAGTCGTTGAAACATAGTCTGGTGACGGTGGTATCTTTCTTCAACAGACAGAAATATCCATACACATCTTTGCCATCTTTGCCTGTGCGTACATAATCAAGGTAGTAGCCGTCGAACTTCTTCAAGTCTACTTCACCTTCCTTAATCAATCCGAAGAATCTGCTCACTTTGAGTACAGTGCCGTCTACTTCAAGGCTTCTGCTCTGCATCACAAGTCGATAGATAAGAAAACCTACGAATATCACCGCAAAGACGGAAAATATTATCCACCAATGTGTTGGCACGTCGCTTGGCATTATCGAAAGCACCAATCCGCAAATGGCTGGCATTAATACGAAAATAGCTGTGATGTAGTAGAATCTGGGTCTGAATTTAGTCTTTGTCATATTTGATTTGTTCGTGTTTTTTGTAAAAATACTTTTTTGAAATCATATATCGGCAAATTCCGCTGAAAAGTTGAGGAAAAAATGTATATTTGCGAGAATTTGATATAGTTTGCAATGAATAGACTAACGGCTCAGGTGAAAGAAAAATTGTCGGGATTGAAGCTTAAGGCTGTCCTCTTTGATATGGATGGAGTAATCTTTGATTCGATGCCGCATCATGCTGTAGCATGGGTGAAGGCGTTTGTCGACGAGGGTGTTGATTTCAATGAGTATGAGGCCTATAAGCGTGAAGGAATGACTGGCTTCGCTACTATTCAGGAGATGTTTCTTGCTCAGAAGGGGCGTGAGGCGACGAAGGAGGAGTGCGAAAGAATTTACGCTACAAAGTGCAAATATTTTGAGCAGGAGGGTCCTGCCGACGTGATGGCTGGCATACGTGAGGTGCTTGAATTTGTGCGCGACGCTGGTTTGCAGATTTTTATCGTGACTGGCTCAGGTCAGCACAGTCTGTTTGAAAAACTAGACTCTCTTTTCCCAGGTATATTCGCTCCTGAGAGAATGGTCACTGCCTACGATGTGAAAAAGGGCAAACCGGATCCAGAGCCTTACTTGATGGCATTGAAGAAAGGCGGATTCTCTGCAGATGAGGCTATTGTGGTGGAGAATGCTCCGCTGGGAGTGACATCAGCTCATGCCGCTAAGATTTTCACTGTGGCGGTCAACACAGGAATCCTGCTTCCGGAGGATTTGTTGAGTAAGGGGGCAGACGTGCTTTTTGATGATATGCATGAGTTTAGAAATGCACTTCCTGAGATTATAAACTTTGGTTTGAAAAAATAAAAAACGAGTCGTATATGCGAAGATTAAGATACATAGTCGCATTGATATGGTGCTTTTTGTGGGGTGGCATGTTTGCCAGCCAGCAACTTGCATTGTCGCGTTTTGACAATTATACACAAAAGGATGGTCTGAACTATAACATCGTGCAGTGCGCATATCAGGATGCAGAAGGATATATGTGGTTCGGCACAAGTCAGGGTCTTCATCGTTTTGATGGATACACTTTTTATCCGTATAAGTATGGAAGCATAGAGGGGCAAGTGAGAGGCGAGTTGGTCCGTTGCATTTTCCAGGATTCAAAAAAACGTTTTTGGGTCGGAACGGAAAATGGAGGATTGAACATATATGAACCACAAAGTGAATCTTTTTCGGCTGTCCCTTTGACTAAAAGCGGATTGTCTAAATATTCGGCAAACTCAATAGTCGAAACTCCAGATGGAAAGATATGGGTTGGCACAGATGAAGGTCTTGCTTATCTTGATTCAAATTTACTTCTTGAATACTATCATTTCCAGGAGTCAGAGGCAGGAAGTGTTCCATATATAAAGACATTGGTTGTCGATATGTATGGAAGATTGTGGATCGGAACAGGTGAGTCTGGAGTAAAACTTTTTGATCCGTCGACAGGGAAAATCAAATCTGTCCTTTCTGATTCAGAGGTACGTTCAATCTGCATCAGTAAGGATAATGCCGTGTGGATCGGAACATACGATAAAGGTGTCTATACTGTTGATATCAAAGATAAAGACAATATTGAACTGAAGCATCAAACAAGTTTGCCTACTACAGGGGCAGAAGCTTCGGTAAAGGCTATATGTGAAGACCGTGATGGAAGAATCTGGATTGGTACGCGTTCTGGTTTGATTTGTTATGATCGTCAGACTCAGCAATATGTCATCAACGTCAACGATGTGCATAATGATATCACTCTTGTTCACAATTCTGTCATTGATTTGTTTGTTGACAATAAGGGTGACTTATGGGTTTGTACTCGTGGAGGTATCAGTTACAGAAATAGTGAAAAACAGCCGTTTGAACTTATTCAGGAGTCGAAAAATGACAACCGATATCTGAATTGTGCCCAAGTATACGCTTTCTTGGAAGTGCCTGGATCTAAAGTGTGGGTCGGAACAGAGAGCGGAGGTGTCAATATCTACGACATGAAGAGTGGCAAGTTTGAGTATGTCACACAATCCAATTCCGGTTTGTCTGTCAACTGTATAAAGAGTTTCGCCAAGGTTGGCAATGACGTTTTGGTCGGAACTTACATGGGTGGACTGAATGTATTGGATGTTCAGACCGGTAAGGTGAAACGAGTATTCCGTCATTCCGAAACAGACAAAACATCTATAAATAGCGACAATATATGGAGCATTTGTATCTGTCGTAACGGCGATGTGTTGCTAGGTACTGGCAATGGAGTGGATAAGTACAATCCAAGCAACGGTACTTTCACTCACATGGATAAGTTGGCGTTCAACAAGGAGGTATGGAAGGTCTTTGAGGACTCAGATAAGGATTTGTGGATTTTCACTCCAGATGAAATCATCGTATATCTGACGAAGGAGGAGCGAACCATCGTCTATAAAGAGAGAGCTCGTTCAATAGTAGAGAAATCAAAGAACCTGTTCTACGTCGGTAGCTTGGAGCGTGGTGTGGTAGAATACAATAAGTATACTGGCGAGGTAAGTACGATTTCTGAAAAAGACGGTTTGTCTAACAATAATGTTCAGGCTCTTCTTGAGTGGCGTGAGTTCTATATCGCATGTACAACG
>CAMJFV010000244.1 GCA_946405045.1 uncultured Bacteroidales bacterium
CAATACACATTCAAAAATGAAGGTGAAGTATACGTGAGCGGTGTGACCGTTTCAAATGCAGTCGTTAAGATTCCAACAAGAGTATCATTTCCTTCGTCATACTGCAGAAAAACAGAAGACACTGCTACATACCAAGTATTGGGAATCGGAGAAAAGGCTTTCGAAAATGCTGTATTAAAAGATCTTTATATTCCATACGGTTTGAAATTCATTGGTGATGAAGCGTTTCTCAATATGGAAATCACAAATGGAGTATTCGTGCTTCCACCAGCAAGAAGAATGGGAAAAAATCTGTTCAGAGGAATGAAGACAAAAGTATTCCTGACTGGATTGGAAGATTATAAAGACGACAGACCTATCCAAATTTTCTATGACAAAACATTTGAAGACACAGAGAATTCGCCTGAAATCTATATTCCTCATTCTAGCATCAGCACACAAGTAGATAATGTAGACAAACGAATCTTTTACACCGTGGGAAGGAATATCATCGACAGTTGGATGACAGGAAAGAGCAAATACGACAAATATGTAAGACCATGGTCTATCGCATCGTCTGCTGAGCCTTTTTATATTTGGGTTTTAGACAGTTCCTCAGCTCCGAAAATCACTATCAGAGCCCGCAAAAGATTCGAGAAAATAAACAAAGATATCGACAGGCTTCCTCCTTATGAATTTGTCTATTGGAACACATACACACAGAAAAAAGATGTATATCAAGAGTTTGTAATGAACAATTCCATCTGTAGAGGTAAAAAAGGAAACGAATATTTCTACTTCACAACAGATGGGAAGCCAATAACAAACAAAGAGAGTCTGCTTGACGATTCAGGAAAAGATCCTTTTGGATTGCAAGTCATATCCGCTGAAGAGTTGCAGGAAAAGAAAGCGGCAAAAGAAAGAGAAAAAAATCTTAACAAGAAATTAAACGATTTGAAATCGACATTTGGATTCTAATAAACAACTTAAATAAAAATTATGATGAACATTAAATCTTGGATATTCGGAACTATTGCAACATGTTCCATAATGTTTACAGGTTGCAACAATTCTAAAGGAGACTTAAGCGACTGCGAAAATTATGTTTTCACAGACTCAGTTTCCAATAGCCATATATATGGATTTGTAAGTGATGTAGACGGGAATGCACTGGCAAACGTATTGGTCACAAGTGGCAACGACACTACCGTCACAAGTGAAAGTGGGGCATACTCCTTTGATAAATGTCGTGCTGTAAACAGTAGATGTGTTATCAAATTCGAAGAAAACGAATACTTCTCGGTAGTCCGAACCGCAAATATCGAAGAAGGTGAAGCAAGAGTAGACGCGGTATTGATGCCACAAGACACTAAAGAAGGTGTAACAGAGATAACTCGTTTCTACAACAGCCAAGGAGCGACCATCAAAGTAGGAAATATGCAAATCACAATTCCTGCAAACTCTTTGGTTTACGAGAATGATGGCAAACCATTCTATGGATCTGTGTTTGCGAGTGCCTACTATTTGAACCCAAACTCAGAAAACTTTACTAAAGAGATGCCTGGAGGAGACATGAGCGGAGTGACAGTTGACGGGAAAAGTGTAATACTTCTATCATACGGTATGGTAGAGGTAACTCTGAAAGACTCTGTCAATCAAAAGCTACAGTTGAAGGAAGGAGCAGAGAGCACTTTGTCTTTCCCTATACCTGAAGGATTTACTGAAAATCAAAAATATAATGAAATTCCATTATGGTATTTCGACGACGAGAAAGGAACATGGATTGAAGAAGGCATAGCCACAAAGAATGGCGATTCTTATTCTGGAAAAATAAAACATTTCTCTTGGCACAACCTTGATTATCCTAATAGAAGAGCGACTATTTGTGGTAGAGTGACAAATAAAAATGGCACTCCATTGCCTAACGTGTTGGTCACTATTTCTCAGACTTCCGCACGCACAGATAAAAACGGAAACTACTGTGCTTACGTACCTAAAAACACTCCTGTTTTTGTGACTGTTAAGCCATCAGACTATGCCAACTGCCCTAACATGCCAATCTACAACGTGGATGGATTAGAAGCAGAAACCACATTCAACCAGGATATTGTGCTTCCTAATATGCCTTTAATTCACGGAAAAGTGACTGACAAAACAGGGAAACCTATTTCATCTATTAATGTACATTCGAATAATGCAACTACACTAACCAACAGGCACGGAGAATATACACTATACGTTAACGGAAACGAACCGATCACTGTATCTGTTCCATTTTCAACCTTAGACGATAATCAAAATGAAGTTTCAGCCGAAAGTAAATATGAGTTCGCCGATCCTTCAGAAATAGAAGAAGATAAGAGTTATGATTTTACAATAGACCGACCTATACAACTCTATGGATGGATTTATCTGTCTAATAATAGAGGTTCAAGAAAATCATTCAACGTCACTGTCAACATCAACAATAAAGAGTATAATGTAAAATCGTCGTCTTCTGGCACTTATTCATTCCTGATTTCTTCTGACACAAAAGAAGTCACAGCATACGTTAAAGCAAACGATGGTTTTGGAGTAGAGTCAAACAAATCGTCAAGGAAAATAAACAGCGAATTCAGATGGAATTATATTCCTTGTATCACAATTCCGACAGGCATTTCTGTAAGTGGCTACGTAACCAACACTTGCGGACCAACAAAGGCCAACGTCACGATCGAATCAGGAAGAGGAAAAAATAAAAAAATCTTTTCTCAATCCACCAGATATGGATATTTTGAGTTTTACCTTCCTTTAAGCATGATTGATTCCAAGGCAAAGGTCAAAATCAACTGTCAGGGAAAGAAGATCACAAAAAAGATCGACATAGACAAGAAAGAAATAGACCTCGGCAATACTGAATTCTGTAGCGGAGAGAAACCAGAACCAAACTGCATCTATGCAATCATTGGAGACAAAACAGTAAAGTTTGATACCAAAAAAGATAGATACACAGAGATGTTCCAAAAAAACAACAGGACACAAAGCCACAAGTATCAGGCATGGTACAAGAGTCCAGATTTCAACGGAACATTGGTACTCGAGATCATATCATACCCAGAATCTCGAAGGACGTCAAACGATCTTTCCATATATCTCATTTCTGATAACATATCAGCGTCGAAGGAAAGAATTTACGCCAAAAAGAATAAGGAGAACATATACACATTCAAAACAGACTACGAGCTATACAACGAAAGAGGCAACGATGATGATGAAATTTATCTGTATGGTTCTGCGGACATTGAGAACAAGAGTATAAACAACAATATCGACACTGTTTATATCAGCAAACACTTAAGTATCAATGCATCGCGCATTCTTGTCGGAAAAAACAATTCTACAAAATTCCAAACGCTCACACTACCAAAGAGTTCGACCAAAGATGTAGAAAAAATCTTGAAAAAGAGTGGATTTGTAGAAAAGTCGACATTTATGGATGACGAGCAAAGAGTCTCTTCTATCTACATTCAGGATAACGCCGAGGCTCTAATCCACAGAAACAAGGACAATACATCCGATGTGACAATACTGACACGTGACGGAATAGGGAAAGAACCTCTTTACAACTGTTGGAAGGTTGACTTCAGAAACTCTTCTCTAAAAAGCAAAAAAGGCAACAACATCAACTATCTATGGAAGAATGAGGCGGATATCGCCCAGCTTGTGATGTTTGGTCCTATGATGGGAGTCAAATTCACAAAGACAGACATAACGGAACAAAAATGTGGTTGTTCGACAGGTAATGGTCCGACAGTAGCAAACTAAAATCTGTTTTTTCATCAAATATAAAAGGAGGCTTCGGTCTCCTTTTATATTATATTTGAAATCTGAAAAGCAGTTTAGATTTAATTAATTACACCGTTATGTGTTTTATATCGGTAGATAAAATGAGGATTGTTAAAGACGGAACGTCCTAACCCCTCCCCACGTGCGAGCCGAAGGCGAGCACACAGAATTCAATAAAGCCATAAAGTTTACAGAGAAAGACTACACCTTTTTATGAGGAAAAGAGGTGAGAATTCAATCAGAAAGTGGAAATTGATTCAAAGATTACAATTCATCAAAATTACGTCATATTGAGTTTTCATTATATTTGCAAATAAAATTTATCAGAACAAATC
>CAMJFV010000245.1 GCA_946405045.1 uncultured Bacteroidales bacterium
TTTCAAAGTGTTGAAAAGAAAATGCGGATGAAGCTGTGAACGAAGATGTTTCAGCTCTATCTCTGTCTGATACTGTTCATTTTCATTCTGTTCCACATTTTTTTCGATCAGCAGGCGTTTACGTGAAATCACCACAGACATTGATCCAGAAAGGAAGAACAACACCGTCATTCTAAAAAAAGAAGTCTCAGGAAATACCAGAAACATTATCAATCCCAACGCCAACGAAAGCATCACGTTAGCGATTGTGTAAAAAAGTCTTCTTGAGAATTCTTTTGTGATGTATCTTCGAGAACAATAGGAGTTTACATAAAAAGAAATAAGCATAAACAGGAACTGCACAAGATTAACACCTGAATCCAAAGGCAATAGGAATGCCAAAAGAATCCAGAAAAATAGATGCAAAGCAACAGTACTATAAAATTCCAATGTTTTTTTCATTATCCTATTTCTTTTTCGTCCTTTGCGCTACCACATCATCCCAACTCTTAAACTTTTTCTCTCCAGTCACAGCTCTCGACTGCCAATGATGACAAACCGCCACACCCAAGGCATCAGTTGCGTCAAGATGGGCAGGCAACTGCTCTTTTTTCAGGTTCAGCTGCACTTGAAGCATCCCGCAAACCTGTTCTTTGGATGCAGCACCGTTTCCTGTGATCGCCTGCTTCACTTTCAGAGGAGCATATTCGGCAATCGGAATATCACGTTCCATAGCGGCAACTATGGCTACTCCCTGCGCACGACCAAGCTTGAGCATACTCTGGACATTCTTGCCAAAAAACTGAGCTTCAATGGCAAATTCATCAGGTAAAAATTTATCAATCAAGGCAATTGTGAAATCATACACCTTCTTGAGTTTCATATAAGTGTCGTCCTCTTTTTTAAGATCAAGGATGCCCATATCTATGAACTTCATCTTTGTGCCGACGACGCTTATCACACCGTAGCCCATATACATTGTACCGGGGTCGATGCCAAGTATGATTTTTTCTACCTTATTCTGCGGCTGAATCATTATCTCAAATCTCTATGTCTTCCAACACTGTAGCAAACGACAACACGGAAGTGCCGAATCTCTGACGTAGCTTCAAAGCCATAGTCTTTGAATTCATCATCATCCAGTTTTCCAATCTGTCCATATCGTCACACTGAGCCTGCAAACAATAATTGACAGTAGAATCTTCATCTGTGTAGACAAGACGGAGCTTCAGATCTGAAAAAAATCCGTCGTTACGAAGATCAGCCACGATCTCGTTACGAAGGAACTCCAAAAACTGGGATTCTTGATCCGTATTTACTACATAAGTCGTGTTTAGAAGAATCATATTACGCATTTTTAAGCAAAGTTAGATTTTTAATGTTACTTTTGCAACAAAATAAAAGGCAAAAGAAAATGGCACAAGACGAATTATTCCCAATCATAGACGAAGACGGCAATGTTATAGGCAAAGCCACACGACGTGAATGTCACTCTGGATCGATGCTTCTTCATCCCGTCGTCCACCTGCATGTGTTCAACAGCAAAGGTGAGCTATACTTGCAAAAGCGTTCATTATCAAAGGATATCCAGCCAGGTAAATGGGACACTGCGGTAGGCGGCCATGTCGACTATGGAGAAGAGATTGAGACAGCGCTCCGCAGAGAGGCACGTGAAGAATTGGGAATCACTGAGTACACTCCCGTCTTCTTCCTTCGCTATACATATCAAAGCACAAGGGAACGCGAGGTTGTGAACGACTATTACTGCATCTACGACGGAGAGTTCAACGTCGACCCGGTAGAGATTGACGAAGGTCGTTTCTGGACAAGGGAAGAGATTGAATCACAAATCAATACAGGAATATTCACACCACAGTTCAGCGGAGAATTGGAGAAGATTTCCGCATTGTGGGATGAGATTTTGAAGAACAAGTAAAGCATGAAAAAGATACGTTGCCCAAAATGTGACAACTTTGTCTCATTTGAAGAGAAAAACATTGAAGCCGGCTCAATCATCGGATTGACTTGTGAGGACTGTGGAAAGAAGTTCAAGGTAAGATTCAGAGTAAAGCCATCAACGATCGCCGCTGATGCCTTAGAGAAAAAGAACGAAGAGGCGGATGCAGACAAGTATGGCACGATAGTCGTGATAGAGAACGTGTTCTGCCACAGACAGGAGATCCCGTTGCAAGAGGGAGAGAATGTGTTTGGAAGACGTTGCCCAGGCACCGACATCAACTGTCCGATCCAGACATCAGACATGAGTATGGACCGTATCCACTGCACAGTCATCGTGAAGGAGAAGAACGGCAGAATCACCCACTATGTGAAAGACAACGACAGTCTGGTCGGCACATTCGTCTCCAACGATATACTCGCTAAAAAAGAGGCTCGCATCATCGAGTCTGGTGATATCATCACCCTCGGCGCCACAAGCATGATTTTGAAGTTTGGAGAGGAAGAGTAAATTCTAGGATTAAGAATTAAAAGTTAAGAATTAAGAATTGGAGGCATGGATGACATGCCTCTATTTTTATGCCGCTGGATACCTCATGTATACATATTCATATATCTTCTGTCGATACTTGGATATGCTCAAGTCATCATAACTTTCAGGAAGTTCAGCCCATAATGTGTCACGGATAAGATTATCAACTTCCGCTTTTGTCTCCTGCTTGTCAGTCCAATGGACAAGCTCTGCAATCTTATTCTTAATCTTTTTCAACAAATCTTTAGCGACCTCCTTTATTTTCTTGATATCCTGTGCGTTCAGATTATCGGAGAAAAGCAAATCGTAAACCGACAATTCCTCGTCACTTGAGAATCCTTCCCTTACATATCGTTTTTCTTCCTCACTCAGTTCATTGGAAAGTTTTGTCAATTCTTCAAACGTCTTCTCTATCGAGGCACGATCTTGTTCCTTATTATATTCCTGAATAATTTTCTGATACTTTTCATAGAAGTTGATACGAGAAGGATTTTCCGTCATCATACATGCAATACGTTCCTGAAGCAGATCCTGAATATCACGGAGTATAAGATTCTTCTCCCTACTCTTAGCAAACTCACGTCTTAGCAGATCAAAATTTATCTGGCTTATATCAAATATCTTATAATCAGGAGTTTCCCTAATCAACTGATTAGAATCTATCACAAGATGATCATTCACAATTGCATTTATGGCCACGCTAAGACTTGTGATATCCGTATGCTTATGTTTCTTCTGCATCTCTTTCCAGATAGCTTCTATCGCATCCTTCTTTGGTTTCATATCTGCCGTTATATCTTCACGGTCAAGATATTTCCATAGTTTCAGGAGTGTTGTCGTAAACGTGCTGTATGACTTACGAATTTCAACAGTCTCACACATAGCATTCGCTCCCTTTTTTACCAATGACAATTTATCGAAATCTTTTGCATCGATAAGAGACTGCAATTTAAAATCATGCTCACCTAGAAACGATTCTGCAGCTGCAATAGTATCCACAACATGTCTGATTAGTTCTTCTTTGCGTATTGTAGGGTCATTTCCATCACCTCCCTCTGAATTTGCAGTATAATCAGCGAGTGCCTGACGGAGAGCCTTGACAATACCGATATAATCAACCACCAAACCATTTGTTTTTCCTTCCGCAACACGATTTGCACGTGCTATCGTCTGCATCAAAGTATGAGCCTTCATCGGTTTATCTATATAAAGACAAGAAAGAGTCTTAACGTCAAAACCAGTAAGCCACATAGCACAAACGAACACCACACGTAATGGATTATCATTATCCTTGAACTCTTTATCAAGTTCACGTTTCTCCATCTTTGTGCGATGTGGAGTTATATCCAAATGCCACTTTTTGAATGTCTGGATTTCATTCTGTTCCTGCGAGATAACAACAGCCATCTCCGTCTGTTCCATCCATTCGAGCTTACGCTTCATCTCCTGAGTCTCTTGTTGAGATAAAGATTTGTCGATCTGTTTCTGTAATATCTTCTTCTCCTTCTCCCAATACTCTTGGACATAGTTGTACATACGTACACAAGTAGTCTTATTGTAACTGACTACCATTGCTTTTCCACTTGTCCAAAGATCAGTATAATGACGAACAAAATCCTGAGCTACCAAGCGCAGACGCTTCTTAGCTGTCAGCAGA
>CAMJFV010000246.1 GCA_946405045.1 uncultured Bacteroidales bacterium
TCGTAAGACGCTGATTTTGCGTCAGGTAAATTTTAACAATTTTTAACCGTAGAGAAGCCTCATCGCGGTGTCTTTGGCATCCGAACGTGGAATTTATTTTTTCGCACGCATGAAACAGATGAAATTTTATGGGAAATCATATCATATGCATTATGATTTGCGAATTAAATCCTCACATCAATGCGAAATCATAAACGAAAATGCGAAACAAATCGGTCCACGGCATATCATATAACCCCTAAACGGGGGTAATGTGGGGAAACCGTCATCATGTTTTTCTAAACATTTAACGCCTGACGGCGTAATGGGTGTATTCCTACCATCTCTGTGGGAATTCCGACCGATGGATAATATCCCAACAATTATGCATTACGAATTATAAATGGCCACCTTCGGCGCCGGGAGAGACAAAAAAAGAGACGCCACAATACGACGTCTCTACATACAGAATATTTTAACATATCATTATCCTACCTCACAACCATTAGCGACTTCCTTGCTTGGAGATATCACCACTAGCTTGCCATCACTGTTTACAGCAGACATGATCATTCCCTGACTTTCAAGGCCCATCATCTTTCTTGGTTTGAAGTTCGCTACGAAACATACTTGTTTGCCAACAAGTTCCTCTGGATTAGGATAACTCTTCGCGATACCAGAAAGAATTGTGCGTCCTCCCATACCGTCGTCTATCTTAAACTTAAGCAATTTGTCCGACTTAGGCACATTAGTGCACTCAAGGATTGTTCCGACACGGATATCAAGTTTCTCGAAGCCTTCAAAATCTGCATACTCTTTAACTGGCTCTGGCTTCCATGATGCTGATTTCTCTTTCGCTTCCGCCTCGGCAGCAGCAGCCTCATTCTGAGCCTTGATATCATGCAGACGCTTCACTTGTGCGTCAACCAAAGCATCCTCTATCTTCTCAAACAACAATTCTGCCTTGCCCAAAACAGATCCTTCTGGAAGTAAATCAACTCTTCCAAGCTGATTCCACTCAAATGTCTGCATGTTCAACATCTTACGAAGCTTCTCTGAAGAGAATGGCAAGAATGGTTCGAATGCAATAGCCAAGTTAGCCGCAATCTGCAATGCGATATGAAGGATAGACGATGTACGGTCCATGTCTGTCTTGACAAGTTTCCATGGCTCAGTCTCAGCCAAATACTTGTTTCCAATTCTGGCCAAATTCATAGCCTCCTTCTGTGCATCACGGAACTTGAAGTTGTCTAGCATCTGCTCAAGACGGTTCTTCACATCAGCAAACTCCTTCAGTGTCTCCTTGTCGTAATCTGTCAACTCCTTCAATGCTGGCACCTTTCCGTCGAAATACTTAGAAGTAAGCACCAAAGCACGATTGATAAAGTTACCATAGATAGCAACAAGCTCATTGTTGTTGCGAGCCTGATAATCTTTCCAAGTAAAGTCGTTATCCTTTGTCTCAGGAGCATTCGCAGTCAACACATAACGAAGCACATCCTGTTTTCCTGGGAAATCAACTAGATATTCGTTTAGCCAAACAGCCCAATTGCGCGAAGTTGAAATTTTGTCACCTTCAAGGTTCAAAAACTCATTACTTGGCACATTGTCTGGGAGAATATAGCTTCCTTCTGCCTTTAGCATTGCAGGGAAGACGATGCAGTGGAAGACAATATTGTCCTTACCGATGAAATGAATCAAACGAGTATCTGAATCCTTCCACCACTTCTCCCAATTACCATACTTTTCCGGATTAGCGTCACAAAGTTCTTTCGTGTTGCTGATATAACCGATTGGTGCGTCGAACCATACATATAGCACTTTTCCTTCAGCTCCCTCAACTGGGACTGGAATACCCCACTCCAAATCACGAGTCACAGCACGTGGCATAAGGTCCATGTCCAACCAGCTCTTGCACTGTCCATACACATTTGGACGCCACTCTTTGTGATCCTCCAAAATCCATTTCTTCAACCAATCCTGATGTTTGTTCAAAGGCAAGAACCAATGTTTTGTAGGACGTTTCACTGGTTTTGAACCAGACAACTTACTTACCGGATTGATCAACTCCTCTGGAGAAAGCGTGCTGCCACACTTCTCACACTGATCTCCATAAGCTCCAGGTGCATGGCAACGTGGACACTCACCTACGATATAGCGGTCAGCCAAAAACTGCTTTGCCTCCTCATCATAGTATTGCTCACTTGTCTGCTCCACAAACTCATTCTTCTCATACAATGTGCGGAAGAAATCAGAAGCCAACTTATGGTGAGTCTTAGAAGTTGTTCTTGAGTAGACGTCGAAAGAAATTCCAAACTCAGCAAATGAATCTTTGATGATTTTATGATAACGGTCCACAACATCCTGTGGTGTGATACCCTCTTTTCTAGCACGAATAGTTACAGGCACACCATGTTCATCAGACCCTCCGATGAAAATAACATCCTCTCCTTTCAAACGAAGATAGCGCACATAAATATCCGCAGGAACATAAACACCGGCAAGATGTCCGATATGCACTGGTCCGTTGGCATACGGAAGTGCGGATGTCACGGTCGTTCTCTTATATTTCTTTTCCATTATATCTTAAATTTCTTATTTCTTTATTAATCAGAGAAAACGGGATAAACACCGTCTATTCTTTGGAAGGCCATCATATATTTGGCAACCATGAGGGTCCTTACCACGATCTTGGGCAACCACAAGGGATTATCATACATTGGGCAACCAGAAGGGTCGCCCCTACGATCTTAATCTACATATTTCATCGTAGCGTTTGAGGCATCGACTGTCAATCTCACACGTCTACCCAAACAGATGGCATTGTTAGGTTGATCATGGCCAACGTTCACTCCATACATGATAGGAATATCCTGATCTGCGAACTTGCTGGCGATGATTTCCTCAACACTCTTGTCAGCACCCTGAGACATCTTGATAAACTGACCTACAACAACACCGACAATATTATCAAGTTTGCCGCTCAACTTCAACTGAGTAAGCATTCTGTCCAAACTGTAGTTGCTCTCACCTGTGTCTTCAATGAAGAGGATAGCCTGCTTTGTGTTCAAATCATAAGCAGTACCACCAAGGCTGTAAATCAATGAAAGGTTTCCTCCTACAAGTCTACCCTCTGCGATTCCTTCCTTACAATTTTTATTAGTAACAATCTGTAATCCTTCAGCCTCACCAAACAAAGCCTTACGAAGACTCTCAGCTGTAGTGGCATTAGAAAGATTCTGCGCCATACCTCCATGGATAGACTCCACTCCAAGATTATTGACAGCAGCATGAAGAGCAGTAACGTCGCTATAACCGACTATCCATTTAGGACGTGAAGTAAGGGCCTCCAAATCAAGGAACGGAAGTGTCATCGCAGCACCGTATCCACCACGTGCGGCAATCATAGCCTTTATAGTAGGATTGTTAATCAGTTTCTGTGTGCCATCCACTCTTTCTGCCAAAGTTCCGGCATATCTTCCGTCTACTTTATAAAGATTATCCGCCTCTATAACATTCAATCCCCAACTTTTAAGAGTGGCTATTCCAGCAGCCATCTCAGACTGAGAAACGGCATTCGACAATGCAAAGACTGCCACCGTGTCGCCTTTTTTTAAGAACGGAGCACGTATATCTTCCGTGATCTCTTTCTGGTTGGAAAGAACAGTAGCGTAATATTCCTTATTATAAATATTAGTATACTCGTTTGTGATATACTCATTAGTGATTTCGTCTCCACACGAGGACATCATCACCAAACCACCACATACCGCAAATAATGTTGACAGAAATCTCATAAAAAATCTAATTAAAATTATTTTGCAAAGGTACTATTTTTTAGGAGATAATCCACTCGCTTATAAACATTTTGTTTATCGATTCTTTGTTGTCCGCTAAACCTAGAATAAATCAAAATCCTTGGTTGAAATGATATATTGCGTGTCCCCAAACCTCAGTTTTTTGAAAAACATGTCAAATATTATCCACATACCTAATTATGTATATAAAAATAAGGGCAGGTACAAGACCTGCCCCTACGGAATATTACAAAATGATTTTTTAATCATTAATCAAAGTGAAGTGTCCGACATATTTCTTTCGGATCTCGTCAATCCAAATCTCATACCAATAATCG
>CAMJFV010000247.1 GCA_946405045.1 uncultured Bacteroidales bacterium
TCTGATTTTTTACAATTTCTCGCAGAATACATATGCGTCGCCAAACAATCCGTCTAAATTTGGCTTCTCTTCAAAGAAACCGAACAGAGATGATCCTGAACCTGACATAGATGCGTATACAGCACCTAATTCGTATAGCTTTTCTTTGATTGTCGCCACAGATGGGTGTAGCGCGAATATCGTTTTCTCAAAATCGTTTTCCAACTGGCCTTTCCACTCTTTCATCGGCAACGACACTATATCTCTGCAGTTGATTTTAGCCGGAGCTGGTGTGATACCACGGAATGCGTCTGCTGTGGATACATGCACATTGGGCTTGACCAAGACGAAATAGTAGCCGCTAAGATTCACGTCGATATCGGAAAGAATTTCTCCTTTGCCCTCCGCATACATTGGGCGGTTGTAGATGAAAATAGGACAGTCCGCACCGATGGTGATCGCTATTTCCGCCATCTTCTCGTCGCTCCATCCGAGATTGTAATGCTCATTCATCATACGTATCATAAACGATGCGTCCGCGCTGCCTCCACCGATGCCGGCTCCAAACGGTATGCTTTTCTGCAAGTGTACCTTTGCGTCGAACGTGCGTCCTGCGGCTTTCTCAACTGCACGGAAGGCTCTCACCACAAGGTTTTTCTCAACATCACCGTCGACTTCCAATCCGGTCTGAACAAATTTCAACCCCTTCTCATCGGTATCCAACAGCTCAAGCGCGTCGCAGACAGGAATAGGATAGAACACCGTCTCCAGATTTGAATATCCGTCGGGACGACGACTTACAACATTGAGTCCTAAATTTATTTTAGCATTTGGAAATGTTATCATCTTTCACACTTTTTGTCAATTTTTTGCAAAATTACGCTTTATTTTCACATTTGTGGCTTAATGCTGTCAGATTATGCAATGAGGGACTGCCGATATCAAACGTTTACAGCGTAATAATATTTTATTTTTTTGCCCCTTTGCGTGGGTTTGACTATATTTGCAGTAAATTAGTCTGAAGTAGCAATTTATGGTTAAAACGAATAGGTTCACACTTGATAATGGGCTTCATGTGGTGCATCTGGAAGACAAAACATCCCAGACCGTTACTCTTAACACTGTTTTTGATGTCGGGTCGAAGGATGAGGATCCTGAGCATACTGGATTCGCGCATCTTTTTGAGCATCTGATGTTTTCCGGCTCTGTCAATGTGGATGATTATGATGGAGTGCTTCAGAAAGCTGGTGCCTACAACAATGCTTTCACCACACAGGATCTGACTAATTATTATGTTGTCCTCCCTGCTGTGAATGCGGAGGTCGGTTTCTGGGTGGAGTCGGACAGAATGTTGTCGTTGGCTTTCAATGAGAAAGGTCTTGAGGTTCAGCGTGAAGTGGTGAGTGAGGAGTTTAAGGAACGCACATCCAACAAGCCATACGGGGATGCCTATCATCATCTGTTTGCGATGATGTATCCTGCTGACCACACTTATTCGTGGCCTACTATCGGTAAGGAAATCAAACATATACAGGATGCCACTATGCAGGATGTGAAGGATTTCTTCTTCTCTCATTATGCTCCAAACAATGCATATCTTTCGGTTGTCGGCAATATATCTCTGGATGAGGTGAAGCGTTTGGTGGATAAGTATTACGGTGATATTCCGTCGCGTGACGTTACGAAGCGTAAGATGGCGGAGATACCGGAGCAGACTGCCGAGCAAAGAAAGATTGTCAGCGGTGATGTGCCTAACGATAAATTGTATATGGTGTTCCATTCTCCTTCCCGTCTTGACGATGATTACTATGCTTCAGATATTCTTTCGGATCTGTTGTCGAATGGAATGTCGTCACGAATGTATAAGAGATTGATAGTTGAGAAGAAGATGTTTTCTTCTATCGACGCTTGTATTCGTGGAAGCCTTGAAGACGGTGCGTTCTATGTGATCGGTGTGCCGAATGAGGGTTTCACACGTGATGAGGTTGAGAACGCTATATGGGATGAGTTGGAATTGTTGAAGACGGAGAGTGTTGAGAAACTGGAATTGGAGAAGGTCGTCAATAAGTATGAGGCGACGCAGATCCTTTCCGATCTTTCTGAAGCTGCGAAGGCGGAACGTCTCGGCTATTACGAGATGATCGGTGCTCCCGACTTGATCAATACTGATTTCGACAATTATTCCAAGGTCACTCCAGATGAGTTGAGAAAAGCGGCACAGAAGATTTTCAGACGTGAAAACTGTTGTGCTCTTTGGTATATGAAGAATGACAGTAGTCGTGCTTGATTGATGGATTTCCAAAAGGGCAGACGGTGCTTGATTGGAAAATTTCAGTTGTAAACTTAATGACAGAGCCTAAAACATTACTTGACAATATTGTGATAGTCTGTTAATTCAATATTGATGAATAGATTTTTTAATATAATCCTTTCTGTGTTTGCGGCAGGCACAACGGTGTTTGCCAATGATTCTTTGTCTATAGTGACATCTGTAAAGGATACTGTGAATGTAGCGGACATTATGGCGAATGGTGATTCCGTGATTGCTGAGAATGGTGATTCGCTACAGATTGTGAAAGCAGATTCAGTGCCTGCATTTGAATATAAGACGGAAGTGTCTCCGTCAAAACGTGGACCAAAGGATTCCATGATGTATTTTTCGTGGAGAGCGGACGGTCCTCTTGGCCAGCCAGTCCGTGCGTATGCCGATTCCACAATCGACAAACTCTATATAGCCAACATGGCTGATAAGAACACACTCCGTTATGCGGATCATTCTTCTTTAGGATCTCCGGGAATATCACTTATCTACGCTGACAGAATTAAGAAATCAGATTTCTTTTTCTTCACTCCGTATGAGGCAAACTATACGTCGCCTGATGATATCCTTTATTATAACACTCGTAAGCCTTATTCTAAATTTTGGTTTATAGGCGCAGGTCCGAGCAACCGAAGCGACCAGTGTGTGGGTGGCTTGTTCACTGTTAACGCAGGATCAAAGTTTAATTTCGGTATGTACGGAGATTGGGTCAATTCGTATGGTGCGTATGAATCCTCGTCTACACGAAACTGCAATGCGGGATTTTTCGGAAGCTATATGGGCTTTCGTTCTAACTTGATGATGAGCATCGGTTTCGCCAAATTCGAGAATTATGAGAATGGTGGATTTTTGGATGAGTCGTATATCACATCGCCAGAGAGATATGGAAATCCGGCTGATGAGGCTATCCCCGTCTACTTCACAGGAAACACATTCTCCAAACTTCATGGATATAATATGCATCTCAACTACAAGTATCATCTTGGATTTGAGAAGGAGTATAAGGTGAATGCCGATTCTGTGATTGTGGATTATGTGCCTGTCACGTCATTTATCGCGGATATGAAATATGAGTCTGATTGGAAGCGATATACAGAAAGAACTGCTACTGCATCCCACGACACATTCTATAACGCAAGTGCTGATACACGTAGATTTATGCCAAAATCTACAATGGATAGTGTTTTGTTCCGTCAGTTTAAGGGAAATTTCGGTGTGACTTTGAATGAGGAATTCAACAAGTTGATGAAATTCGGTTTGGGTGGATATTATACAGTCAGTTCAAAGACATATCATTATGCCGACGGATTACAGTTTGACTACCGTGATACAGATCCTGAATTTATTGCTGTCAACAAGTTGAAAGAGGTCGAATTGGAAGACGGAATCGCTTATGTTGACTCTGTCGGTTATCGAGGACGTCCAAATTGGAATAAAAACAAAGGAACAAAGATGGGTGTTGGTGCTGTTTTGTCGAAACATTCTGGCAAACATCTGTTCTTCAATGTGATAGGAGAATATTATTTCGTTGATGAAAAACAGACTGGAACAAGTTATTTGCTTAAAGGAGATGTGAATACTAAGTTTGATATTGGCAAACAACCTGTTTCTCTTGGTGGAAGAATAGAGTTGAAGAACGAGTGTCCTGATTATTTTGAGGACCACTACCATTCAAATTATTTCAATTGGGATAACGATTTCGACAATAAACGCAGTTTGTCGATAGATGGTCTGTTTGAGATGCCGAGAATCGGATTTTCAGCAAAGATCGGTTACTACAATATCGATAATTACATCTATTTCAACGAGA
>CAMJFV010000248.1 GCA_946405045.1 uncultured Bacteroidales bacterium
GAACAGAAGAGTCCAACAAACTCATTCGTTCAATAATACTATTTGTCATAACATGGTTGATTAGTATTATCACTGCAGCAATATCTGGGTTCTTTTTCATAGTATGGTTAGTTAGTTGCGGAGAACTAAAATAATTTAGCATTTTATTTATGGTTCTACATTTATGAAAAAATTCAAAACTGCCATATTTTATTTTACATTTATCGCATTGACTCTAAACATCATTGCTTTACATGTATTTTCCATGTTGGATTTTGAATACGCTTTCTTACTAATCTCTGCTGTCTTAGCTATACTTTATTTCCTGATATACAAATTTTACTATAAACGCACTGAAGAATCAGACCCGCTTCTAAATTCCATAGAATTACTTATAATCACTTGGATAATCAGTTTCGTGACAATTTTACTCGCACTCGGCCTATTTGATTAAAAACATCTCGTCCTTCATCAAACAAAAAAAGCGGAACACTAAAATAATTTAGCATTCCGCATTTATAATTTCTAATTTATTATAACGCCATCAACACAAGGAATTGAGCACTCATAACTCGCAAGAACATCGTCAATGGGTAGACGGTAGCATACGAAAGTGAAGCTTTTCCTGTCGCGTCAGCTGTGTTGGAGAATGCCAACGCAGGAGGGTTCGTTGTTGATCCACTTGCGAATCCCATCAGTTGGGCTGCACTCAGTTTCAAAACGAATCGTCCAATCAAAAGAATTATTATCATTGGCACCATGGTAATTATGATACCATAGAAGAACCACGACAATCCGACTTCCTGGAATGTAGAGACAAAACTCTTTCCTGCTCCCAAACCAACCGCAGCCAAGAACAACATGATTCCAATCTCCTGAAGCATCTTCTTTGCTGAGAATCTCGTGTATGTGACCAGATTGAATTTGATTCCGAACTTTGCGATCAAGATCGACACAATCAACGGTCCACCAGCCAAACCAAGTTTCACTGGCTGAGGTATTCCAGGGATATCAAACGGAATTGAACCAAGAAGCACACCAAGTGTGATTCCCAAGAACACCTGAATCAAATGTGGATGGTCGAGCTGTGTGTTTGAGTTTCCTACAAACAATCCAAGTTTATTGACTGATGTCTCATCACCCACAGCGATGACAGAGTCTCCAACCTGAAGCTGCAATGTAGGGCTTGGCACAAGGTCGATACCTGTACGGATGACACGAGAAATGTTGACGCCGAAAATCTCCTGGATCTTAAGTTGAGCGAATGTCTTTCCATTCATCTCAGACTTGGTAACAACAAGTCTCTTGCTTACCAACTGTCCACCATCCAACTTATCCCAAAGAGCCATATCCATCTCCAAACGTGTTCCTACACAAACCTTTACGGCCTCGCTGTCGTTCTGGTTAGAGATCACATACATCTTATCGTTGAAGGAAAGTACAGTGTCGTCGTTTGGAACTTTCACTTCGTCGACTGCAGCTTTATGAAGACGTGTAACGACGAAATTCTTTCCGATTGTCTGCTTCAACTTGCCGAGTGTCATACCATCGATAGCCTTGTTTGTGATCTGCACTGTGTAGATCTCGACAGAACTCTTATCATGCTCCTCCGTTTGAGCGGATGCCTCCTTACCCCATAGGAAATTGACAACAGCAAGTATGATGATAATTCCAACAACACCCATAGGATAAGCGATCGCATAACCTGCGGCAAGAAAATCATTCGCGTTACCAGTGGCATCCGAATAAGCCTGCTGCGCAGCTCCAAGACCAGGAGTGTTTGTGACCGCTCCAGAAAGGATTCCTACCATATTCTTCAAATCCTCTCCTGTGATGCAGTATATAACGTAGGCAGCCATCACATTTAGGAATACCAAACCTACTGCCATAAGGTTCAAATTGATTCCTCCACTACGGAATGTCGAGAAAAAACTTGGTCCGACCTGCATACCAATAGAGTACACAAACAGGATAAGTCCAAATTCTTTGACAAAATGCAATATATGCGGATCAATCTGGTAGAAATTACCAACGAAGATACCCACGAATAATATCCATGTAACACCAAGAGTAAAACCTTTTACTTTGAAATTACCGATTGCCAGACCAGTCACAATCGTGAATGAAAGCAGCATCAACGAGTATGCTACCGAACCACTTGAAAGCAATTTAAAAAACCACTCCATAACGTGAATTATTTACTTATTTATTTCCTGAATGCAAATATAGATATTTTAATTTATATGTTATATAACATATGGAGAAAATTTCAAAATTATGAAACAGTTTAAATTTAGTTTATCTAATAGGAGTTATTTTATAAAAGTTCGTTCTTATAAACCAGCCTTTTTTGCATTCAGCATTTCATACAGTTTTTCCTTCGTTATCCCCACTCTCTCTAATTCTCTGATCAGACGCAACGCCTCACGTGCCTCAGCATCCTCATCTCGTTTTTTCAAAGCAATTCCAAGGAATGAGAAGACGGAATATGGTATCTCATCATATGTAGGCATGAGCATATCTGTAGACGGGATTTCTGCAGCAGACGCATATTCCCCGGTTGATTTCATCAGCCATCGTGACTGGAATAGTTGTCTGTAGGCTGTAGTATTTTTCAATGATGTTTCTACAGGATTACGTTTTCCTTTAGGTGTGTAGCGATATCTTCCTGTGATTTTCATCATCACTTCTGTAGAGACCTCTTTTTCAAACAGGTTCTGCAACATCCTGCAAAAAGCCAATGATTTGTCTAACGACGGATGATGCAAAAAATGGTCAAAACCAGCAATTTCTCTGTCTTCTATCTCAGTCTCTTTTAATTTCGACGGTGATGGCATCTCTTCTTCTGAGATTTCAAACTCCTTATAGTCAATCGGATGACGCAACACATCGCTGTCTATCCTCACGTCGAAACAAACACCACAAGCACTGATGAATGTATAGAATGTCTGACGGTCTGACGGAGAAATATGTCGCTCTATAAAATTATTCGGAAGAAATACAGAGTCCGCATTATCCGCAAAGAATATTCGTTGCGACGCAGTTTCTGCCAACACCAATCTGGGTAATGACAATGTGTATTTGTTTGTCGGCAAAAACTGAAGGCTGGAGAATTGCTCCACAATACTCTTCTTCCGTTCAAAATCAAAACCGGCTCCCACATATTCATTTGCAGCTACCATTATGTACTTTGCCAACGTATCATAGTCGAGCGGCTCAACCATCTGCTCATGAAACTGCTGAGCCACAAAATCCACCGTCAACGATTGCTCTGAAAAATGCTCGAGATGCAACACGTCTGCGAATAGCAAAAATATCTCTTTATCATTAAGCATTTCTGGGCAGACGGAATGGCTCGCGTCTCCACTCAAATATACCGACGCTGTTTGATAGTTGGCATTCAGGCGTAAGCTTCTGAATTGTCCATCCGCACACTTGATCCAACTCTTTGTGAAAGCTTCACTTTTCCCACGCAGAAGTTTCGACAACACTTTTCGTTCTCCATACAGATATCTGTAGAAATTCATCAGCCATCCATCTGATTTCTGCTTCATGAAATTCTCGTCAAGAGACAAAAGCATTGCTTCCACACCCCATAATCGGGATCCAAGAATCTTACTTAAGATAGGATATTTAGTCAGATCAACTTTATCAAAATCCTTGTTGACATTTCCATCTGCCAGAGTCGCAATGTCATCATCATCCAAAACTTTCCCCACATTCTCAACACAAAAATTCAATCCAGACATCGGCAAAAAATGTCCATCCGTATTTTGGAAAAATGGAGCAGACGACGATTCCGACACAATAGTTTGAAACAACCGTTCACTGCATAATCGGTTGATGGAATTAACGTTTTCATACTTGCATTTTTCCTTCATTTCGAGAACTCTTTCCACAGTTTCCCAAGATTTCAGGTATTTCAGGGAAACGACAGAAAGCGACGCTATTTGCTGTCGAAGGACATTATTTTCTTCATTTTGGAGCGTATTCTCACGATTATCGCTCAATAAAAACGTTCCATGGATAATGAAAGGGAGCGTACTCTGCTCAAGCAAAGGGAAAAAACAATACAATGCTGAAGAGTCACACAAAATCGCGTTTCCATCTCCGTCGATCGGCATCG
>CAMJFV010000249.1 GCA_946405045.1 uncultured Bacteroidales bacterium
ATTTACCGACTCCTATTCCCGACACACTTACGATGCTACTCGCACAACAAAAGATCTTCATTTCCTGTTTCTACTACTTATTGTCGGAAATGAACTGTGCGATAGTGCGAACGCTTGTGAATGCCTCCTTTGCTTTCTTAGGATCAGTAATCTTGATTCCATACTTTTTCTCAATCAAAAGGATGATTTCAAGTGCATCAATAGAGTCAAGACCTATACCCTCATCTCCGAAAAGAGGTTCATCAGTTCCTATCTCTTCAGGTTTAATATCCTCAAGCGACAATGCTTCACACAATTGCTCCTTCAAATTTGATATCAATGTTTCCATCGTAGTCCTAAGTGGTTTTTATTACTGTTCTACTGCACCAGGTGTGACAGAATCAGATTTTCTCTGGGCTCCTGTCTGGTCTGTTTCAACCGAGCACTCTGGGCAAGACGCTTTAGTAACATTAACTTTCGGCAACTCCTTAACAAGTGTCAACACAGGAGTATTGCTGTTACCAAGCTTAATATTTGAGAATAATGTTTTGAACTCTTCATGATCAGCCGGACTTACAGGTTGAGAAACACCTGTAAGATCTGCCTTGGCCTGTCTGTAGCCGCCATTAACATCAGCATTTCCTACAGCCTCAACAATACAGTTTGAGAATTTTACATTTCCCTGCTCAAAGAAGTATGGTCCACACATCGTGCTATGGATGACGTTGAGCGAAGGATGACCGCCCGTCATTCTTATTGTCTCGACTCCAACAAATCCATTGTTGATACAAGAGTTGTTGAACATCGTACTGTTCACAATATTGATTGACGGTGCTGAATTAGCAGTGTAGATCACCGCACCTCCATTCTTCACCGAAGTATTGTCGGAGAACGTAGAGCCGCAGATTGTAATGTGGGACTTATTGCCTTTATTCACCACATTCAAGAATGCTCCGTTAGCTGCCTTGTTTGAGTAGACATAACAAGAGTTGACAATAAATTTTGAAGTCTCCGCAATATTCATGAATGGAGCGTTGTTATCAGACCAACATCCGCTCACCAAACAAGAGTCAAGTCGGAGTGCGCCACCGTTCATTGTGATGAATGGGTTGATTCCATTCTCTGGTCCTACAAAATGAATAGTAGCGAACCTCCAATCCTTATTTGAAGACGAGAATGTTGCGAACTTACCCTTTTCACTATGAGCAAGGATTCTTGTTTCAAATCCAGGATCTGATGGTGTACGTTTATGGGCACGTTTAGCTCCCTTGATAGGAGACGATCCATAACCACCAAGGATTGTGACGTTGCGAAGATCACCAAGCGTCAAACCTGCATCTTTCTGCAAAGTATACTCGCCTCCTGCAACATGGATTGTCGCAGCAGCGTCTGCTCCATTCTCTTTTTTATATTTTGTCACAGCATCGATTGCCTTCTCCAAAGACTGGAATGCCTGATCCCAAGTAGTGCCGGCAAAATCATCGCTACCGCCCTTGTCCTGCGTCTTCACATAGAATATTCCTGGCTCCTCACAGACATCAGATACACGGATCTCATTACTTGATATAGTGACATAGTTGCCAGAGGCATCAATACCTTTGACATCCAACCAATATGTTCCGATAGGTGCATTCTTCATCGTGCTGCTCTTCTCATTCGGAAGGTCATTATAATTGTCCACCCACTGGTACATTGCGTTTGTCAGACCAGAGATTGTAGACTTGAAAGAAGCTCTTGTATTCTTATGATCAGGACATCCATGATCCGTGATCTCAATCACAGCTGAATAGTCAGCGTCACATGCACCGAATGTACTAGAGATAGAAGAACGCTGAATTCCACGCTGATCTGTTGGCGTCAACTTATGAGGAGCACCTGCCTGACCCACAATCTCAAGTTTGTTGCTTGGCATCAACACCTGTGTGATACCTCCACGAGACGACAACTTAGATGCGATCGTACCCTTGAAGTTTGCCAAAAACTCTTTAGCCCACAATGTCTCGTTGGCATCTTTAGTGGCTTCCTTAAATTTAGACTTAGCCGGATAGTTGTTGACATATTCGTCGCAACGTCCTGCACACTCCACCAACGAATTGTATATCTTCAATGTACCAGCCTCCTTATAGAAGCGCCCGCTTAACGTAGAACTATAAATGTTGACGGTAGGGTTTCCACCTACAAATCGCATCAACACACGACCATAGTAACCGATAGGTGATGTACACTGGTTGTCGTAGAATGTTGAGTTGTAGATGTTTATTTTCGGGCTGACATTATGGCTAAGCAATGTCACACCACCCTTGTATAAAGATGAGTTGTTAGTGAAACATGAGTTCCAGATATCCAACTCACAATCATCCATCACAGAGATACAAGCTCCTACCTGACCTCCCTTGATCTGCGAGATTGTAGTGTTTCTGATCTCTACCTTTGAATGCTCCTTTCCACTTCCCTTCTCGATTGAGATAGCTGTCACTGGATTGTCTGAAGTAGATTTGAAATAGAATCCGTTTATGAAACATGAATCGATAACAACAGTACTGTTCTCAATTCTCATTGCTCTACCAGTCAGAGTACTCTCTCCTGCAAGGCTTGATCCATCAAATATTATACCACAGAACTTGATATTATGGTTGTCTACCAACGATACCAATCTGCCGTTTGGATCCTGCACCTTGAACACAGTCATGTTTCCTTCCGGATTGGCAGGTGTACGTGGATTACGAGTCTTTCCACTCGCAGTACCGTCGACAGGAGAAATATCATAACCACCATAGATAGTCACATTAGACGGGAATACGAATCCCTCTTCTGATGTAGGTGTGTATACCTGCTCAGCTAGATACACCTCAATATTGTCGTTGGCATGAGCCTGAGTCGAACGCATTGCCTCCAACTCCTGGATAGCACGGTCGAGAGTCTGGAATGCTGTTGCCCAGCTACGTCCGTCGTTCTCGTCATCATTACCGTCTTCTTTTACATATATCTCATTTGCATTACAGCTGTTATCATTTCTAGGAACCATGTCGACAGGTTCGTCTTTTCTGACTTTTCCATTACAACCGATAACCTCCACTTTATATGACGCCACAGCAGAAGCCACCTCCTGAAGGATAGCTGTTGAACTTGCGCCCTTCACATATTTGACTTCACGATAATCATAATCATAAAGAGATTTCTTCAAGAAATGGTAGTCATACTTTCCATTAATCAATTCAAAATCAAAAACATTTGTCAAAACGGAAGCCTTGATATTCACAATACTACCTTCACAAACAGTAGCAGGGAACAGCTGCAAATCCAAGGTCACATTTCCATTGATAGTGGCAAGTTTACGCACATGGAACGGATAAGACAAGATCGTACGTCCGTCTTTCTCCACCTCAAGGAAATATCCCTCATCCTCTTTGTTGGCACCAGCCTGCAAAGTAGACGAAGTCTCACCCGGTATCTCACGCAGATCTTCCACATTCTGGGCATCCATACGTCCAACATACCATTTATATTTGTATGCGCTGCCTTCCAAAGAAGATTTCAAGATTGTCGTTGTACCCTTACATACGTAATCCTGACCTGTGCATATAATCTCTACCGGCTGACAGTCTGTTGTCTTCAAACCAGCCTCTACAGGTTCACTTTCACAAGAGTATACTCTATCTGTCGCCTTAACCTTATAGAATCCAGCACGCGACGGCACGAAATTTCTTACATGAGGTGCTTTCAACTCTTCGTACACTCCATCTTTCTCTTTACTATACATCCACACATAATGAGCAGTGCCTGGCATGAAACCTGTTGCCTTTGCTGTCAACTCAAGTTTCTCAGCATCAAACGCATTCTCACAGATATCAATGTAAGTAGGATTAACCTCCACATGTGGTCGGATATATGGGATTGTCGTGAAATGAACGGTATCTCCGATGAAACGGAAATAGATAGTCTGACCTTCAAACGGTTCCTCTGCGTATGCCTTGACGTTCAACGGAAGATCGAAGAATTTATATTCATCGTCGACTTCACTGTCCTCCACCAACTGGAAATGCTTGATTGCCGGATCGTTAGTGATCTTCTTTGCCACCACCTTTCGGTTGATAG
>CAMJFV010000250.1 GCA_946405045.1 uncultured Bacteroidales bacterium
TACTTGATGTGACTCCACTTTCACTTGGTATCGAGACATACGGTGGTGTGATGACAAAGCTTATCGACGCCAACACAACAATCCCAACTAAGAAAGAGCAGGTATTCTCTACTGCAGCTGACAACCAGACATCAGTAGAAATCAACGTGCTTCAGGGAGAGCGTCCAATGGCAGCACAGAACAAGTCGATCGGACGTTTCCACTTGGACGGAATTCCAGCAGCTCCACGTGGTGTGCCACAGATCGTTGTGTCATTCGATATCGATGCTAACGGTATCCTTAACGTAACAGCTCTTGATAAGGCAACAAACAAGGAGCAGAAGATCCGTATCGAGTCTTCATCAGGTTTGTCGAAAGAGGAGATCGAAAGAATGAAGAACGAGGCTACTGCAAACGCTGCAGCAGACCAGAAGGAGAGAGAGCGTGTTGACAAGTTGAACAACGCAGACGCTATGATCTTCCAGGTTGAGAAGCAGCTAAAGGAGATCGGTGACAAGATTCCTTCAAACAAGCGTACTCCAATCGAGACAGCATTGTCAAAACTAAAGGATGCACACAAGTCACAGGATCTAGCAGGTATCGATGCTTCAATGAAGGAGCTAGAGAACGCGCTTCACGCAGCAAGCCAGGATATGTACAACGCACAGCAGCAGGCTGGTGGTGCACAGGGCGGAGGCTTCAACGGTGGTAACGCTGGTGGCCAGTCTGGTCCTAACAAAGATGACATCACAGATGTAGACTTCGAGGAAGTTAAATAATCTGAGATAATAGACAATAAAAAGTCCCGTGTGACGAAAGTCATACGGGATTTTTTGTTTTTTTGTGGTGATGAGTGGGGAGAAGAAATTATGTTGATCCAAGTTGTTGGATTAATATAATAATTTATTTGTTTTCAATTTCTTTTCTTAATTCATTTAATGTCTTGCCCTTATAACTAAAATATTTTGGTCCTTGGTAAGCACCTGATGTGTTCTGCATTTTTTCAGGCAGAAATTCAGCGGTGAAGGCAGAGAGCGACCACAGACGATCTTCGTATTCAATTTTGTCGTCGGATGCAACCTTGACGGGAAGATTGAGAGCATCAAAAACAATCATATCGCCTACGTTTAGTCCCACCATGTGAAATTTAAAAGCAGGTTTGGCTTGTTTTCGTTTTTCATTTTCGTTGGCTGCTTTTATTTTCTTGTCTTCTTCCTTGCTTCCACTAATGACTGGTTTTCCATCTACGTATACTGCTAGTTCAGCATCTTCGAGCAAGTCTGCAATGTCACGCATGATATCAAGAGCTACTGATGGAGCGATATTGAAGAATTCACGATTCTGACGAATGCGTAGGTCCGTCAGACGATCTATCTGCTTGTGAATCTGTTTTTCAACTTTGTCATACTTCGATGTTTTCAGTGTCGCATAGATTTCAAATGGTAATGGAACCGCTGTATTGTCTAACTCTTTAGAGCGTACATCAACAGGACGGGAACTCTTACCAATTTTGACCCAATCCTCGCGGAAACTAGGATTGGTGAGTATGTAGACGTAGCCTTGATTATTTTCGTTGCTCATATTTGTAGTCATGTTTTGAAAGAATTTACTATTATTCCGTCTTGTTGCTTCCTAAATATAAGATGAAATCCATATCTTGGAAAAGTTCCAAGCCTTTTTGCAAGTTCTTGCACTTAAAGGTATATATCGTCTACCTTTTAAGGTGTATTCTTGCATTGTGGCGGATTTGGTTTCCTGACACAGAATAGTTATCGGCACAAATATACAAATAAAATGATAACCATGCAGAAGTCTTTTAATTGTTGGAATTTTTTGACAATCTCCCAATGTCCCTTCTTGCCATCTTATACATTCGAGTCATCTTCGAAAGGAAGAGCATCCATATATTTGTCGAAATCACTTTTAAACAGGCGGTCTTGTATAATACGGTATTTTTCAAATTCCGTTTCTGCATGTTCTTTTGCTCGTTCGGCTGTAACTCGCCCAGTCGTTTGTAGAACTTCGTTGCCACCTGCAGCCAATATGATGTCTATCTGTTTTGCCCAATCTTCCATGGTCATTGGAATATGTCGTTTGGCCATTCTTTCTGCCAATTCAAGCACACCATTCACCAATTGTCCCATGTCGGCCAGTTCTGCCTCTTTGAGATAGTTCTTGGCAATCACCACATCTGTCTTTACGATTTTACCATTTGGTGCATTTTCCCATGAAGTCAATCCCATGTGATCCTGCTCTGCGTCGGCTCGTTCTACAATTAGTTCTGCAGCTGTTCGTCCGTGAACGGCAAAATGCATCTTGTTCTGCATCATTTTGAAGAACATCCGAGTAGTTGGTGCATCTCTATTGTAGTCAACGGCAGTGGAGTAGATATCTGTCAGTTTTTGGTAGAAACGTCGCTCAGAGAGACGAATCTCTCGTATCTCGGCTAACAGGTGTTCGAAATAATCTTCGCCAAGGAACGAGCCATTTTCCATTCTCTTTTTATCCAATACATATCCACGTATGGCGAACTCTCGCAATACACTCGTAGCCCACTGACGGAACTGTGTTGCACGGATGCTATTCACACGATAGCCCACGCTGATAACAGCATCAAGGTTGTAGAACACAGTTTCTCGTTTAACTTGCCTATTACCTTCCATTCGAACTATTTCCATTTTGGAAACAGTTCGCTCTTCTATAAGTTCTCCCTGCTCATAAATGTTTTTAAGGTGTTTGCTGATAGCAGGTATGTTCACATCGAAAAGTATCCCCATTGCCTTCTGGGTACACCATACTGTTTTATCTTTGTAGAACACTTCCACACCCTGCTCCTTCCCCTCTATCTGGAATATAAGGAACTCAGCTGTACTGTTTCTTATTTCTTTTCTATTTGCCATGAGATGCTAAGTTTTTTTATTGATCCTGCAATTTCTCCAACAGGATATTGGTGCCATACCATTTTCCCGAAAGTATTAAATTTTTTTTAATTACATCGGACAAATGGTTGTTTTTTCCTCATTCTCCCCAAATAAAATTCTCCATATTCCCCGCGTCAACCTTTTCTCGATAATTTCACCATTTCGATAGTATTTATGATCTTATCGTATAAAGACGGAGTATTTATTCAGCGTCGGAATTGTCAGGATCTTTTTTCAATCTCCTCCACAAACTCCTTTGGCAGGATTACGTTTTCCATACTTATCGCGTCTGCAAACAGTGGTCCGATCTCTTCAACTTTGAAACCAGAGATGCCACAAGCAATCTTTGTCACGTAGAATTTGAATTCAGGATGTGATTTGGCACAGCCCAGAAAATTCTGCACTTTTCCTGCGATATAGTCCACTCCGCCCTCCATGGTAGGCAGGGCATAACATTGTCCTGTGAGACCTTCGCCGACTCCCCATTCAGCTCCAAATTTTTTGTTGGCGACGCGAGCCGCACCACCTCCGTGAACGCCACGTATGTTGCTTCCAAACACGAAAATCTCGTTTG
This sequence comes from uncultured Bacteroidales bacterium, assembly GCA_946405045.1. GTDB lineage: Bacteria > Bacteroidota > Bacteroidia > Bacteroidales > Paludibacteraceae > UBA1723. The sequence goes on from CAMJFV010000250.1 coordinate 3,475, forward strand.
TGTTAAGTTCAGTTATAAACTCTGGTGTGAATTCTCTGTTGTATTTCATAATCAATTTTTTTAGTAGGGTTATAATACCTTTGTCAGCTGGCAACCATTTCACAGAATCCAGATCCTCCCGTCGCAGCCAACTGGCATCCTCATGCTCAAGCAGTTGAGGCTCACCAGACGATAGCGTGCACATGAAACATTGCATCGACAGATGGAAATTAGGATAGTCATATTCGACGGTGGTCAACAGTTCGCCGACGGCAATCTCACAGTTCAGCTCCTCACGTATCTCACGGCGGATAGCGTCCTGAGAATTTTCTCCGGGCTCGATCTTGCCACCAGGGAATTCCCACCATCCTTTCCAGTCGCCATATCCACGTTGGGTGGCGAATATACGACCTTCATCATCATGAATTATTGCGGCTACGACGTGTATGGTTTTCATAGTTTTCTGTGATAGTTATACTGCTTTTATAAATTGAGGAAGTATCGGCTGGTGCATACGCCAGTCGATGCTCATCGGTTTGTCATCACGTGAAGAGATGTAGTCAATTAAACCGAAACAATAGAACGGACAAGTATTGCCGAATCCATCGTATTTGTTTT
>CAMJFV010000251.1 GCA_946405045.1 uncultured Bacteroidales bacterium
TGTCCGTCACTTCATGGATGAAGTCGGATTGTTTAAGTCCAAGCACATGCATCGCCATCTCACATGCGTACAGATTCACACCGAGTGCTGTGGCTGCCTCCACCAGTTCCTCCAATGTGGCGACATTGTTTTTCTTCATCAAAAAACGGAAAATCTTTGGCCCGAATCCGAAGAAATTAAAACGGCTTGTCGGTGTCGACGAGAGTCCGCCCATCAGAAACCCGAAAATCTTTGTCAGAAAACTGTTCCCGACAAAACTTCTGCCTTTTTTCTGTTTGATCGCATCCAATCCCCAGAATGTGAAGAAGATGTTGACTTCATAACCTAATGCCGCCGCTCCCGTCGCAAGGGTGAACACGGCTGTCAGTCTGTCGAAATCGCCGGAAAATGCGATCAATGAAAGCTTTTTTTGATCTGCCATAGTCAATCTTATTTAAATTCGCAGGTTTTCTGCTCGTAATCGATTAGTTTAGTGATAGTAGGATGCTCACTGCAAATAGGACAATTGTCACGTTTCTTTATAGATATTTTTTTGAAATCCATGGTTTTTGCATTGAATGTCAAAAGCTTATCCGTCAACAATTCTCCAGCTCCGGTAAAATATTTGAGCACTTCCGCAGCTTGTATTGTTCCCAGCATTCCTGCGATAGCTCCCAACACTCCAGCTTGTGCGCAGGTCGGAACCAGATCTGGTGGGGGAGGAGAGTCGAAAAGACAGCGGTAACAGCTGCTTCCTGGTACATGTGTGAATGTTTGTCCTTCGAATTGAAGGATTCCTCCGTGGCTGAACGGTTTGTTAGCCATCACACAAGCGTCGTTGATCAGGAATTTGACTGGAAAATTATCCGTCGCATCTACAATGAAATCATATTCTTTGATGATATCCATCGCATTGTCGGCACGGAGAAAATCCTTGTAAGCGATTGCGTTGACGTGAGGATTGATCGCGTTGACTTTTTCTTTTGCCGAAAGTGCTTTTGAATATCCGACATCTTTTGTGAAATGGATTACTTGACGTTGGAGATTGCTCAAATCCACCACGTCGCCATCAATAATGCCTATTGTGCCTATCCCTGCAGCAGCAAGATAAAGGATGACGGGAGAGCCTAAGCCCCCCGCACCCACAGATAAAACTTTGGCATTATGTATTTTATCTTGTCCTTCTACGCCAACATCCTTCAATAAGATGTGACGTGAATATCTATATATTTCTTCTTCGCTAAAATCGAACATTTTACTGTTGTTGATCGTTTATTTTCACGATTGTGGCACATCAGAGTGCGAATTTTACTTCTGCACTTTTCTGGAAGCCTTTTCTCCTATAGTCTGAATAATCTGTACCAAACCGATTAATAGCAGCACTGTGATGATCATGATGTCGGTCTGATAACGATAGTATCCGAAGCGGATGGCAAGGTCTCCGACACCACCTCCACCTACGATACCTGCCATAGCTGAATAGCCGACCAATGTGACAGCCAGAACCGTAAGTCCACGGATCATTCCGCTGAATGCACCTGGTAGCAAGACGTTGGTTACAATCCTAAACCAAGTGGCTCCCATAGCCAGTGATGCCTCAATCACTCCTTTGTCTATAGCATGCAGGTTTCCTTCCACCAAACGGGCATAGAATGCGATTGCCACAATACCTAACGGCACTGACGCAGCCTCTGGACCTATGGATGTGCCGACAACAAAACGTGTGAATGGCAACAGCAACACAAGCAGAATGACGAACGGCGTCGACATGATGACATTTATAATGAAGCCGACAAAAAGATTCACAACTCTATTTTGACATATACTCTGTTTGCTAGTAATATAAGACAACACGCCAAGTGGCGTACCCAATACGACCGCCAATAAAAGTGCGATTCCACACATTTCCAATGTTTCGCCGAACGCCGGCAACAGATTGTTGAGCAGTTCGGAATAATTAGTATCGTTCATTTATCACCTCCGTTCTATATGTGTTATTACTCAAATAATCCAAGCTTTTGTTGATATCGTCTTGTTTGCCGATCAATTGGACGATCAGTATGCCAAATGGCTTGTCGTTGATATATTCAATCTTGCCATGAAGAATATTTACGTCGACGTTGTAAAGTTTCACTACGTTGGAAACGATAGCGTTTTCTGCTTTTTCTCCGTTATATATGATTTTCACCAGTGGTTTCGATTTGTCTTCTGTCAGACGTCCGGGAAGGTCGAGATCAAAGGTGTGAGACAATAGAGTTTTTGTAAATTCGTGCTGAGGCTTCGTAAAAACATCGAATACATCGCCGATTTCCACCAATTCGCCTTTGTCCATCACTGCCACACGATGGCATATTTTCTTGACCACATCAAATTCGTGTGTGATAAGCACTATGGTGATTCCGAATTTTATGTTAATCACTTCCAGAAGTTGCAGGACATCGTTTGTCGTTTCGGGATCCAGTGCTGAAGTCGCTTCATCGCAAAGCAAGATTTTAGGATTATTGGCGACGGCACGCGCGATTGCCACTCTCTGTTTCTGACCTCCACTCAATGTGTTTGGATAGACGTCCGCACGGTCCGACAATCCTACAAGGCTCAATAGTTCAGGCACACGTTGTTTGATCTCCTCTTTGCTGCGTCCGGCTATTTCCATTGCAAAGGCCACATTCTGAGCCACTGTCTTGGTGCTGACGAGGTTGAATTGCTGAAAAATCATGCCTATTGAGTGACGGAATTTAGCAAGACTCTTTCCCGATAACGTGCCGATATCTTTGCCTTCTACTATTGTGTGTCCGCCAGTAGGCAGTTGAAGCTGATTGACTGTGCGTAGAAGTGTACTTTTGCCAGCTCCACTTGTTCCCACAATTCCTAATATCTCACCGTCTTTTACATCAAACGATACATTTTTGACTGCATCTACTCTTTGACCTTTCTTATTTGTAAACGATACACTAACATTATCAAATTTAATCATATCTTCTATCTTTTAACTTTTTTACAAATAGATGCCCGATTTTGACTCAATCGAGCATCTATGAAAGGACTCTGATTATTATCTGTTCTGTATATTCCATTTGTCTACATACCATTGTGGACGTTGGAATCTGTCGAATTCGTTGTCTGGATTCTCAAAGTAGTTTTTGAATTCTTCTGATTCATAAGCTTCCTGAGCATCCTTTACAAATTGTTGGTCTGCGTTTTCAGTACGAACTACAAACCAGATGAACAACTCAGGTGGCAAAGTCTCTCCGACGATTGATGATGATAGTTTCAATCCTGAAGATATTGCATAGTTGCCAGGGATCACAGCAAGTGCGCTACCGTCCAACGAGCGAGGCAACTGAGCTGCTTCCAACGGAACAATCTTAAGTTGGAATGGATTCTCGTCAATGTCATTTTCAGTGGCATTCTTGTCGTCGACAGTTGATTTTATCGTAAGCAGACCAAGTGAACGAAGGAATCTGAGTGAACGTGCAAGGTTGACTGCATCATTAGGCACGGACACGATGCCTCCAGGCTGAAGCTGAGCTTTCAATTCGTCGACGTTCTGCACTTTGTATTTGTCTGAGAAAAGACCGAGTGCTGCTGTTGGAACCGAGAATGAGGCGGTCAGGTCAACGCCCTTTGTGTCACAGAAATTTTGTCTGTATAGCGTGTTCTGGTAAATATTGGCATCTATCTCTTTGTTTGCCAAAGCAAGGTTGGGAGTCACCCAGTCTGTAAATTCAACTATTTTGATTTTATAACCCTTCTTTTCAAGTGCCGGCTGGATAGTCTTTTTGAATAGGTCGGAATATGGGCCAGGAGAAAAACCTACCGAGATTTCCTTCTTTTCTACACTTGATCCATTTGAATCTTTTGTTGCGTTGCCACATGAAAATAAAAAGAATGATGATAAAAAAAGCAATGCGGCTGTGATTAAGTTAATCTTTTTCATACAGTTCAATATTAATTAAGTTAAACAATAAGTTTTAGTTGTGATTAGAAGAAGAATGTTGTGGCGATCAAACCTCTGACACCTGACACATTGTGTGTGTCTTTCACCTTTCCATGGTCGGCGTAGTCAACCTTTCCGTACGCTACATT
>CAMJFV010000252.1 GCA_946405045.1 uncultured Bacteroidales bacterium
GGGTTGCGATAGTTTCTACACGCCTACAATAGAAGTGGTTGAGCCAATCTCAGTCACAAAAGAAGCGACAAACATTTGTCCTTCAGACAATTATGAATTCAATGGCAAAGTATACAACTATCCGATTGACACGACAATAAAAGTCACATGTAAAGGATGTGCAAGCAATGGTTGTGATAGTACAACCACACTTCATTTGGTTGTCAACGAAGGCGGTGAAATAACCATGGATACTCTAATCTGTAGAGAGCAGATCCTATTCGGAGACTCCTTCATGGTTGCAGGTACTTTCCAAAAAAGGATGACAGGCTTTACTGAGTCAGGATGTCAAAGAGACACAGTATGGAATATCAATGTCGTTGACATTCAGTTGCGACTAAGATTATTCGGCAATCAGGACCAGGTGTGTGAAGGACAGCCTTCATCTATGAACGTCACACTAAAGACATATGACTTTAAGAACGAAAAGACATTAACACCAACATACTATTGGGAACCTGAGATTCCATCAAATGTATTATCACCGACTCTGTACCTAAATGAGACTACAACATATACAATATATGCAGACTTGGATCTTCCGTCTGATGTAGACAAGAATGCAAAGGGTTGTCATGCAAAAGAGTCCACAACGATCACAGTTCATCCAATTCCTGAACTAAGTGTTGATTCAGTGAACCCTGAAGACAGAAGTGTCGAATATACTGTGACGGGAGGAACTATGCCTTACCATATATTCTTAGGATCACAAGACCTAGGCATTTTGGAGACCAACACAGACAAAAAAGACCACTTGCCATTTGGAACTCACATTCTTCAAGTTCAAGACAGCACAGGTTGTTCTGCAGAACAAGAGATTGAAATTAAGGCAATAGAGCCAGAACCTGAGGTGTTCTTCACTCCAAACGGAGACGGCGAGCATGATGTTTGGAAAATTAAGAATCTTAATGCTTATAAAAACGCAAATTCAGCTACTGTCAAAATATACGACAGATATGGCAAGTTGATATTCTCAGCAAATGGTGCTGAATTTGAATCAGGTTGGGATGGAACATATAATGGCGTTAAGATGCCGGCTACAGACTACTGGTATGAAATCGATATTGACGATATCGACAAGCAGTATTTTGGACACTTCACTTTGATAAGATAAACAGTCATCTATCAATATCAAAAGGAACGCAAGCAAGCGTTCCTTTTGTTTTTTTATGCATTTTGCTTTCTGCATTTAGCATTTATAATTGCATATCACCGTCACAAATATTATTTTTGCGGAATAATAGAAATTAATTGACATGGAACAGAAAAGCAACACTGCTATACTACTTATTCACTGTCCTGACCAGGAGGGTATCCTGGCTGCAGTGACCAGCTTCATAAACGTGAACAAGGGAAACATTCTTTACCTTGACCAACACGTGGATTACCAGCAGAACACTTTCTTCACTCGTATCGAGTGGGATCTTACAAACTTTCTTATTCCCAGAGACAAATTAAACGAGTATTTCTCGACATTGTTTGGTTCTCGCTACGATATGCAGTTCAATCTGTATTTCTCAGACATCAAACCTCGCATGGCAATATTCGTATCAAAGATGTCACATTGTCTGTTTGACATTCTTGCCCGTTATTCAGCAGGTGAGCTTAATGTTGACATTCCTTTGATCATATCAAACCATCCAGACTTGGCTTGGGTAGGAGAGAAATTCGGTATTCCATACCATGTGTTCCATGTGACTAAGGAAAACAAAGAGGAAATTGAAAAAGCAGAGATGGATCTTCTCGCTGAAAACAAAATCGACTTCATCGTTCTTGCTAGATATATGCAAATCATCAGTGAGAATATGATCAACTCATATCCTAACAAGATCATCAATATCCATCACTCATTCTTGCCTGCTTTCGTGGGAGCGAAACCATACCACCAGGCTTTTGAAAGAGGAGTGAAGATTATTGGAGCGACTTCTCACTATGTGACTACAGAGCTTGATGCAGGTCCGATTATAGAGCAGGATGTCGCTCGCGTGACACACAAAGACTCAGTAAAAAGTTTCATACACAAGGGTGAGGATTTGGAAAAAATCGTACTTTCCCGCGCAGTGGAGAAGCATATCGACAGAAAGGTATTGGTCTACAAGAACAAGACCGTCGTATTCTCATAATCCATGCAAAATTTTTTCTCTGCCGACACACTTGACTTTATCGCCGCTCATCAAAACGATGATGTGGCGATGTTGGCATTGAAATTCTCGTCGAACAAGGACATCGACATACGAGCCGCCTTACAACAGATTGAAGGACGTCAGATCGCAAAGACTAAATTACCTTCGTTTGCGAACACAGAAAATATAGTATATCCAGTCAAGCTATCGATGGAACAATGTTCCTCAGAAAAGACCGCTTTATATAAGCAATCAATAGCTGGCGACGGTGCAACCATGATAGATCTCACATCTGGGTTCGGCATAGACTTCTATTTCATTTCACGTAATTTCAAAAATGCAGAATACGTGGAGCGCAATGCGGACTTATGCAGAATAGCGTCTCATAATTTCAAGTCTCTCGGTGCGACGAATGTATCGGCCACAAACGCAGACGGCATAGAACTGATAAAAACATCAACGTCTCATTACAACCTGATTTTCCTCGATCCTGCACGTCGCGACAAAAACGGCAACAAGACCGTAGAAATAAAAGATTGTGAACCTGACGTTGTGGCACTTAAAGAAATTTTGCTAAGCAAATGCGACCGTATGATGCTCAAACTACCTCCTATGCTCGACATCAAATCGGCATTAAGAGATTTAGATTGCGTGGAAGAGGTGCACGTAGTCGCTGTAGACAATGAATGCAAGGAACTGATCTTTGTATGCAAAAAGAATGCTGGATTCAAAAGAATCATAGCCGCTAACTTAAAATCAGATGGGGGAACAGAGATTTTGGATACAACTGCATCGTCTCCGGTCAGCCCTACATACAGCACTCCCCTCTCCTATATCTACGAGCCCAACGTCGCAATACTCAAAGCAAATATCAGCGATTATTTGGCGTCTGATAAAATTAAAAAAATAGCTCCTTTCAGCCATATATTCACATCAAATGAATTGTGCGATGATTTTCCTGGCAGAAAATTTGAGGTGGAGAAATGCTTTTCGATGAACAAAAAAGAACTCAAAGAAAACCTGGCTGACTTCAAACGAGCAAACATCACATGCAGGAATTTTCCTCTTCAGGCAGATGAACTAAGGAAAAAACTTGGAATTAAGGACGGTGGAGACAAATATATCATCGCCACCACAGATGAAAACGGAAACCATTTATTAACAATTTGCAGAAAAGTATAACTGCGGCAAAACAAAGATACGCTATGGCATACTTTTTGCAGTGTTTTAAGTGAAACAATAAAAATGATGAGAAAACTATTTACAGTAACTTGTAGCATTTTATGTGCTTCGTTAGCATTCTCAGCCCCTGCTAAAGGAGGAAAAAAGAAAGGTGCAAGCGCAGCATTCACAGAAGGTAGTGTAGCGATGGACATTACAATCGGTGCGCCTACCCATTCTGGAACAGAATTTCGTGATGTAATGATACCACCTCTAACTTTGTGCGTTGATGGTGGCCTAACAAGCATAGGAAAGAGCGGCAAAATGGCAATATCATTAGGAGGTATGGCAAGTTACTACCTATATGACGTATGGGGACACCAATATGGCTACAACTATCACGGCTATTACTACAACACCTCTCTATTCTACGACGCAGAGATGCACAATATTTTTGTGGCATTCCGTGGTGCATTCCACTTCGACCCGACTGACCGCATTGATGTATATGCAGGTTTGCTAATGGGTGGACACTGGAAGATTTGGAACTATGTTGATGGTCTTGATTACCATAGCTACTATGGAGAAAACCCTACTCGCAACAAGTTCAGTTTCGGTCCATTCTTGGGAGCAAGATTTTTTGTAAGCGATGGGTTCGGATTCAAAGCAGAGTTTGGTGCAGACTCAGGCAACGGATTCCCTTACGCTCAAGCCGGAATCACATTCAAATTAAAAT
>CAMJFV010000253.1 GCA_946405045.1 uncultured Bacteroidales bacterium
ACATGTCCTGAAAGAGAAATTCGTAGAGCTTGTCGTCTTCTTTTGTGAAATGAAGTTCGTCAAAAACAATTAATATGGAGTCGTTTCTGAATGTGAAAAACTGATCTTCTTTCTCCAATGGTATAGAGTCTTGAAGAAGCGTCGTAAGATTATTGCGGATATGTTGCTCCCAGTTTATGGAAAAAATCATTCTGTTTCCTTCATATATGTTTATGAAATTTCCACACTTATCACCTTCTATCGCTCCATAATACATTTCTAATTTACATAAGAACGGATAACATTTGATGTCAATAGGATATGACTTCTTCTTCTCGTGGTGTATCCTTCTCTTCTCATTAGCGGTTTTATAGCTATAATTGCCCAATCTGTCTTTGCTATATTTTTCCTTGATTTCATTCGGAATGCTTCCGTAGATTGAATATATAGAGTCGTATTGGATATCATTTTCCACTTTCATTTCTACGTAACCTTTGCCTAGATATTCATAAGCGGATATGAAGCGTAACACTTCTGAGGTATCTGCTGTGGCTTCTGCACACCAATCACTGAAATCTTTGAAATGACGCTGGTCGTCTTTTAACAGGTCGTATTTCTTGACATATTTGTTGACTGTAGATAATTGGCTGAATGCCGCCAAACGTGTGGCGTTTGTCCAAGGAATGTATGCTAAAAATACGATGATTGCTCCGACTATACCTGCCATTAGCAGATAATGGTTTGTCTTTTTGAATAGAAGAAAGATCATGAAAAGAGTTGACGAGATGCCGAATGTCAAGATGTAGATTCGGCTTTCCGTCAAACCGTAGTCGGACAATCGTCGGCATAATCCTACCCAGAACAGTGCCAGTGGAACGATGGAAATGTATGGAAGATAACGGAAAAATGGCTCAAACCTTTTGTTACTGATGATTCTCTGTAATGCATGTCCGATAAATGCCAGGAAAATATATCCCATCACCATCCATCCGACCATTCCTTTGGGCAGATTCCATAAAATCAATATCTCACATGCGTATGCGTAAAGAATGACTGTGTAGATTATGAGGAATGGGATAAGAATGTAATTGGCACAGAAATCGAGCACTTTGGAAATCGTTTCTTCCTTCTGCTCTCTGACGACAGACAGCTTGTGTGTCAACAATAGAGGAAAGAATACGGATACAATAAACAAACCTCCGTATAACAACAGACAGCGGACGATAAAATACTCTTCTACGGATTGTGAGGAAAGGAAAAGATAGGTTATCGTGCCTGCCACAGCATAGTAGGCAAGAACCAATATTCCGCTTATGATTATTGATGAACACAGTTGGTGAAATATCTGGCTTCCATTGTAAGCGTATTTACGGTTGTCCCAGTAAAAACCACTTGAAATCAGAAGTCCAAAAGCAAGAAGATATGTCCCAAATATTATTTCTTCGCTCATTTCGTATTTGGGAAAAATAAATCCAGGGAGAAGAAGGAGCAGACCGCTTGCCCAATACGCATATTTTGCGATGTCGCTTTTAGTCCGGTTTTTCCAGTCGCAACGAATGATTATTGTTGTGATAAACGGCAAAACAGCAAATGTCCATATTGAATAAAAAAAATTGGCGTACGGTGAAATTCCTGATTCGTCGTCTGCAATGGATATTGCCTCAAAGATGATAACAACAGAGATGAATAAAAACAAAGTCATACAAAGCTCCACAGGGTAGAGCTTTATACTATTCAAAAAAACAGGGACTTTAGAAAATAAAGATTTGAGTTTGCTCATATGCAAAATATTGAGTTACAGGTTGTTGATGTATATCACTTCCGGTTCAATCTTAATTCCGAATCTGCTCCATACGTCGACTTGGATTGTGTTTGCTAATTCAATGATGTCACTGCTTTTCGCATTTCCATTGTTGACGAGGATAAGAGCCTGTTTGTGCCAAACTCCAGCTCCGTTGTGGCTTTGACCTTTCCATCCGCAGCGTTCAATCATCCATCCTGCAGGAATCTTTACCTCATTCTCGGAAATGTCGTATTTAGGAACAATTACTGATTCATCGGCAGACTCACGTCGGCAAATCTCATCATATATTGAGCGAGAAACAATTGGATTCTTGAAGAAACTGCCTGCGCTTCCCACTTTACCTACCTCTGGTAACTTGTTGTTTCTTATGCTGATAATCGTTTCACGGATGGATTTCAAATTGATTTCTTTTCCTTCCAATTCCTTGGCAAGTCCACCATAGCTTAATTTGAAATCAGGCTCTTTTTTTAATCTGTAGGTGACGTGGGTGACGATAAACTTATCTTTCCAATCCTCCTTAAATCGGCTGAGACGGTATCCGAAATGGAGTTCCTCATTCGGAGCGACGTGGATGCTACCGTCTTCAATTTTTATCATTTCCACCTCTTTGATTATATCTTTCGCCTCCACACCGTATGCTCCGACATTCTGGACTGCTGATGCTCCCACAGTGCCAGGGATGATAGAGAGGTTTTCCGCACCACAATATCCATTTTCCACCGACCATGCGATGAAATCATCCATGATCTCTCCGGCTCCGACCTTCACGTCGACAAACTCGGCATCTTCATACACTATCTCAATCCCTTTGATTTGCGAGTGCATCATAGTGCCGTCAAAATCGTCACAAAGGAGGATGTTGCTGCCACTGCCAAGTTGGAACAGACGTTTCCCCGATATATTGCCATCTTTGATAAATGATTGAAGTTCAGCAACATCATCATATTCGATGAATTCACTGCAACGTTGGTCAAGACCGAAAGTATTATAGTTTTTAAGTGAAAAATTCTTTTTAATGCTGATCATATATTTGTTATGTTTTGATTGTATACAAATATATAATTTTGACTGTCGTTGTCCTAATTTGAGCGTGGAATTCTTAATTTTTAACTAAACAATAAAAAAAGACACCTCACAAAGTAATTTGTGAGATGCCCCAAAATTTATAAGCTATGAACAAACAATTCGTTATTCAGCTGCGACTGCTTCAACAGAAACGAAAGATCTGTTATCTTTCTTCTTGCGGAATACAACTACTCCGTCTACCAAAGCAAACAATGTATGGTCGCTACCCATACCTACGTTATCACCTGGGTGATGAACTGTACCTCTCTGACGAACGATGATGTTGCCTGCCTTTGCAAACTGACCACCGAAAAGCTTTACACCAAGTCTCTTACTTGCTGATTCACGTCCGTTCTTAGAACTACCTACACCTTTTTTGTGTGCCATTTCTTTACCCTTTCCTTAATTATGCAACAACATCGTTAACCTTAACCTGAGTGAACTGCTGACGGTGACCGTTCAACTTGCGGTAACCTTTGCGTCTCTTCTTGTGGAATACAAGAACCTTCTCACCCTTAACTAGTGGAGAAACAACCTCTGCTACTACCTTAGCACCAGAAATTGTAGGAGCTCCTACAGTTACACTACCGTTGTTGTCGATCAACAACACCTTGTCAAACTCGATCTTAGCGCCCTGCTCAGCGTCCAAGTGGTGAACGAACAATGTCTGGTCTTTCTCAACCTTGAATTGCTGTCCTGCAATCTCAACTATTGCGTACATATTATATAAAAATATAAAAATTAGATCCGGCGGTGCATCTCTTTATGAGAAGACTTACTGAACCGCGTAGGAAAACGGATGCAAAAATACTAATATTTTGTAATATTCAAAAGGAATGTATTGCTTTTTTGCTTTTTTGCACTAATTTTGTAACGTAATCTTACTCTTATTACTATGGGTTTCTTTAGCAGTTTATTTGGAAAAGAGAAAAAGGAGGCGTTGGACAAAGGTCTTGAAAAGAAAAACCAGCGTTTTTTCTAAAATCTCACGTGCTATCGCTGGAAAAAGCAAGGTAGACGAGGAGGTCCTCGACAATCTTGAGGAGGTGCTTGTCACTTCTGATGTCGGTGTTGACACTACGTTGCGTATCATCGAGCGTATAGAGGCACGTGTGGCAAGAGATAAGTATGTTTCCACAGATGAGCTAAATGAAATCTTACGAGATGAGATTGCGTCGTTGCTAGAAGAGAACAATACTGATCTGAAGGG
>CAMJFV010000254.1 GCA_946405045.1 uncultured Bacteroidales bacterium
CATTACCGCCACCGCCACCAACGCCTATCACCTTGATAAACGTTTTGTCAGGATTAGCTATTTCAAGAGTATCAATCATCGTCGTCGTCAATTGAATTCAAATCTATCTCTCTAGATGGTATTCTTGGACCAGCAGGAACTGGATCTGGCTCTTTTACTGGTTCAGGAATCGGTTCTGGTTCCGGTTCTGGCTCCGGCTCTGGCTCTGGAACTACAGGAGTCGGATCTGGAACTACAGGAGTCGAGTCTGGTTTCTTTGCCGAATGGCCTTCATAGAACTTATCAATTTCATCTTTAGTCATGTTGAAACTAGAATTATTATTCTGAGGGACGACGTGATTGCCTCCCAAATAACGGTCTGCTCTCACATCCGTCTGAACCATTGCAGCACGTGCAGACATACCATAATTAGAAGTCTGTGACATCTGGACATCTCCTGTCAAATCAGACTCGTCAACATTCATGCCAGTAACCACAACAGTGACATTAAGGTTTTCACCAAGTCCATCATTGATAGTTGCACCCCAAATCAAGTTTGCTCCGTGGCCCTCGATCTGCTCCTGTACATAATTACAGATATATGTAGTCTCGTCAATTGTCACCTCATAATCAGATGAATAAGAAATATTCAACAAGACATTCTTAGCTTTTTCAATGCTGTTGTTGATAAGCAATGGTGAATTCAAAGCCTCCTTGATCGCTTTCTCAGCACGATCAGGTCCGGAAGCCATTGCCAATCCCATCAAAGCATCGCCAGAATCAGTCATGACAGTGCGGACATCATTCATATCCACATTAACATAACCGTCACCTGTGATGATTTCAGCAATACCTTTAGCTGCCATGGCCAAGATCTCGTCGCCTTTAGAGAAACCTGCTTTCAAACCAAGGTCGCCATACAATTCACGGAATCTGTCGGTTGAGATTACGACAATCGCGTCGACTGCATCTCTCATCCTCTGCATTCCTTCCAATGCGTTAAGAAGACGACGGCGTCCTTCAAACTTAAACGGTATTGTTATGATTCCGACTGTAAGGATACCCATTTCCTTTGCTGTACGAGCGATCACAGGAGCGGCGCCAGTACCAGTACCACCACCCATTGCCGCAGTGACAAAGACCATCTCCGTATCCTCAAGCATAGCCTTTATTTTCTCTATGGAGTCTTCAGCAGCCTGACGTCCCATATTTGGATCGTTTCCAGCACCAAGACCTTTTTCTCCTAACTGGATATGGAATTCAGGAGGTATAGGGCTACGACGCAAAGCCTGACGGTCTGTGTTACAAATGACGAAATCTACTCCTTCAATATGGTTTTCATACATGTAGTTAGTAGCATTTCCGCCGCCACCACCGACACCTATCACTTTGATAATGTTTTTTTCTTCAAAGTCGTCTACAAATGTGAAATTTTCTTCCATATCCATAATTATTTCATTTCGGTTCCATCAATTAAACTTGTTGCCTTTTCCACCATAGGATCAAAAAGTGTGAAAATTCTCTTCACAATACTACCTTCCTTTTTCACTTTTCCTTCAGCTTTTTTATCTGCTTTAACATCTGCAGAACCCTTTCTGCCAACATAGACACAAGAGTCAAGAGCACAAGACTCAAGGACGCCAAGACAAGCGGCAAACTCATTCATCTTACGAGCTGTCTTATCTGGGTTTCCATTTACTGAATCCAAGGATGCGAAATACGAGCTGTATTTTTCATAGCATACATCTTTGATCTTTCCTATTTCTGTATCCAAGCCAAACTCATTTGTGAATTTATCACAAACTTTATCAAGACGAGCACCTCTTCCTGTAAGAATAATCTTTTTTGACGACGTCAAAGCGCTCACCTTGTTCATCTCTCCCAAAAGGTAAGAAATCAGTTCTTCCAGACGAGCCTCTATAATCGATGCTAATTCTACAGATTGTATCTTAACATCTGTGCCAGCTACACTGACGATAACGTTTTCTTTCAAACCTTCAGGATAAGCACAACCTATATTCTTCTTTATCTTCTCAGCAGTCTCCGTTGTCAAGCCACATACCTTCTTGATATCTTTAGTGATTATTTTGCCTCCAAATGGCAACACTCTGATGTGACGGCGAACATTATCACGATAAATGGCGATTGATGTCGAAGAGGCACCTAGGTCAATCAATGTCGCACCTACCTCTTTGTCGGCATCAGAAAGCATAACATCAGCCAAGGCGAATGGCAAAAGAGAATAACCTGCCAATTGGATATCAATTGACGACAATGTCTTTTCAATATCCTCCTTTATCTCTTTTTCGGCTGTAACGACACAAAATCGGCCCTCTACATTGGAAGCTCTACATCCCACAGCCTCCATCTTTATATCATCATCGACATTGTAACCTTGGTTGATCATATCCAAGATTATCTCCTTGTCGTTTTCAACACGTTTTCTGATATCTTCCTCTATTTTTTGAACTACAGGCACATCGACGAACTGATTGTTTAGGCGGTAAGATTCTTTCTGCTCTTTTCCTAAAATACCTTTTCCTCCAAGAGCAATATATACGCTTTTGATCTCAACGGTGTTTCCAATGAAACTGTCACCTATAGCAGTCTTGAATTTATTATATATTCGGTTGGAAAGTCTGTTGAACATTGGTTTGATCACCCCTGCCAACTCTATATAGTTTTCCACTCTACCATGTCTGACTCCTTTAGAATCCACCTCTTCTGTAGCAATAACCTGCGACACTTTATTGTTGTCGTCTAAGACAGCAGCCACAGATCTTATTCTCGTGGTACCCAGGTCTAGCACCACCGCTATTTTGTCCGTCATTTGTAGTGTATTCGCCATTTTCACTAAATTTTTGAAAGTATTTACTTGTTCTTTGTCTTTGTTCTTTGTCAATATCTCGTACACACAGCTTGATTGTCGTATGTGAGATCTATCTTCTTATACTTGTTCCACCCTACTTTAGAAAACCCTTTTTCATAGAGTTTCTTCAATCGGGCCATCTTCTTTTGATAGCCTTCCGTCGAGCCGAGCACAACTATCTGCGACCCTACGCGTGGTACCATCTCCACATTGCCGTTGGCATCTATATATATCTGCTCCACCAGTGAATTCAAGAATTTGTCGTTGTACACATAGTAGGCAAACTCATAAATGTCCGTCTTCAGATATTTCTTTCCCAGCGTCTTCTCACTCAACAGCACCGGCACATAAGCCGAAAATGCTGTAGACGTATTCATCAGACTGCCTTCCGAATCCAGATACAAATCCTGCGTCGGCGTCTTTATCCTCAATATCGGTTTGCGTTGAAGGATATCCACACATAAAAAACCGCCAGGACTTTTATAGCATTGCGCATTCTTGACAAATGGGATTTCAGCTATTTTCTTTTCCATATTTTGCAGGTTGATATTCTTATAGCTCAACCCGTTAGGATTAATGTTAGCTGAATTCATATATTTGAGGATGTCCATATTATTCACAAACTTATAGTCTGTGCTATCGTTAATATTCACCTCTGTTCCTGTGCAACATACACTCCCTGCTGTAGACGGAATGAAAAACACCATCACAAGAGCATATATCGCCAATATGCAAACGCCTACTATCTGTAACTTTTTCCTCATACCTTAGACAACAGAATATTCTTGATCTGCGGAAGCATAAGATTTATATCCCCAGCCCCAATTGTAGCCAACACCTCTATTGAATGTGTACGGACATAGTCGAGCAACTCATCTTTAGAAATGAGACGTTTATCTTTCGCCGTCACCTTATCCAAAATGATCTGACTTGTCACACCTTCAATAGGCTCTTCTCTTGCCGGATAAATATCCAAAAGCAACACTTCGTCGAGAAGCGACAGGCTTGCAGCAAACTCATCCGCAAAATCACGGGTACGAGTGTACAAATGTGGCTGGAACACTCCCGTCAACTTCTTATCAGAATAAAGTCTGCGCAACGATTCAATGCTTGCCTTCACCTCATTCGGATGATGTGCGTAATCGTCAACCAATACCAAATTATCCTGCTTGATGTGGAAATCAAAACGTCTTGCCACACC
>CAMJFV010000255.1 GCA_946405045.1 uncultured Bacteroidales bacterium
GCATACGCTAAGTCATCTTACGACTATGAGGATGGTGATTTCGCTGTAGAGTTCCCTTCTGAGAACGAATAATGCAAATGGAAACACACGTGAATGTGTGAATCTATATACTAATAAAACAGACCGTAAGAAATTGCGGTCTGTTTTGTTTTTACATTGTCATGGATTGTTTCGTGTGTATTATAATGCGATTTGCTAATTGTATGTCCAAAAACAAATTTGTGAGAATAATTTTTAAATTGTAATTTTGCCTAAAATCAAAAAACTAAGAATATGGACAACGAAAACAACGATAAAGAACAGCGTCGTGGTTTCCCTGTTGAAATCACAGAAGATATAGCAGAGGGTGTATATGCCAATTTTGCCCTTGTAGGACACTCTCAGACAGAATTCCTTTTGGACTTTGCCAAGACTATACCTGGACAGCAGAAGGCTAAAATAAAGAGCCGTGTGATAATGTCTCCGATTCAGGCTAAACGTCTTCTTCGTGCTTTGCAGGACAACATCGCAAAATATGAGCAGGATTTTGGAGAAATCAATATCCAGCCTATAGCCCCTCGTGGAAATGGCAACGATAATGGATCAATCCCACCTTCATTTATGGGCTTCAACGGAACAGGAGAGGCATAGTGGAGATGCAAAATTCAAAATGAATAGACGGGATTTATTCCGTCTTTTTATTTATATAAAATTATGCATTCCATAATTGAAAGGCATATAAAGGAATTTAATGTATGTCTATTTTTGGATATAGATATGGATGTTTGTAGATTTAGCGGATTTGTCATGCTTCAATTTTACTAAATCTCATCAAAATACCTTGTTTCTTTATGAAATTGTGAATAAATGCAGTTCATTTGTTCAGATAATTCAAATATCGTATTTTTGTCTAAATTCAGAAATAAAGCATAAGGATAATAACGAACACAACGATAACGAACAGCAACGTGGGTTTTAGGTTGAAATGCTAATGCTAAAGGTAGTGACAAAGGCTTGATGTTGCATTTCAAATGAACCGAAGAGACGTGAATGAGTCGTATGTTTAAGTGTTAAATACATAATTTGTCAAATATGAAATTAAAGAAAATACTATTTACGGTTTTGTTTCTCATTCCTTTTTGCTGCTATGCGTTGGAAGGGAAAGGAACAGTGAAAGATCCTTATAAAGTAGGAAATGCAGAAGATTTGGACGAATTGTCAGACATGGTAAATGGCTTGAATGGAAAAACTCCTATCACAAAAGAGATACATGTTGTCCAAGTTTCTGATATTGTTTATAATGAGAGCCTCGTTGGTACAAAAAAAGCATTTATGCCAATAGGAATGCCTGTTTATGTATTTGATGGATATGAAAACTACTATCACGATAAAACGTTTTATTTTAAAGGCTCTTATGATGGAAACGGCTATACCATTAAAGGCCTTTATGTTTATCAAAAGCAAGATGATTTAAATAAAACAAATGTTGATACGCTTTTGTATGGTTACGCTGGATTATTTGGATGCGTGAACAGCGCAACAATCAAGAATGTAAAAATAGAGGATGCACTTTTCGAAGTTGAAAATGTATGTGGAGCGGTTGTTGGCCAAAGTGAAAGTTCGGAAATTATAAATTGTACTGTCAAAAATACAACAATCACTAAAAGTGGTATCTATTACAACTCTAATCTTGGAGGTATTTGTGGAAGAACATTAGGTACTTCAGGTTGTATAGATGGTTGCTCTTTTGAAGGTACAATCAAAGGGAATGAAAATATAGGAGGTATTTGTGGCTATTCTGAATGTGTTTTTATAAAGAATTGTGAAGCAAGGGGCGTTATATTGGGTTCTTATGAGAAAATCATTGATGAATATGGATATGATGATTCACAGGCAAAACCTACGGTGATAGGAGGAATTGTAGGTTTTTCTTCTTCCGACATAACTTCTTGTACAAATTATTGTGAAGTTTCTGGAGATGGAATTGTTGCTGGTATTTGTGGATCTGCTAAAGATGCTTCAATTAAGGCTTGTAAAAATTACGGGAATATCTTAGGAAGTTATGATTTAGCAGGTATTGTTGGTATGGGAGACACTTATTCTGACGTTTTTAATTGTGCTAATTATGGTGATGTGATAGGCGATGATCATCACATTGGAGGTATTGTTGGAAATGCTAATGTTTATTTGGAACATGAATATGCTGTTGATGTTCATAATTCTATCAATTATGGTAAAATCAAAGGAACCAAGACTGTAGGAGGAATCGGCGGTACAACAATATGTTATTCATGTATGAATTTTGGTTCCGTAGAAGGAATTGAGTACGTAGGTGGTATTGTTGGTCATGGAATTCCAAGAAACTGTATCAATAATAGTCGTGTTAGCGGAGAAAAACATACTGGTGCTATTTGCGGAGCTACCACTTGTCCAAATAGTTATGAAAAACGAGTTAATTATTATAATTCCGATTCTTGTAAGTTGGCAGGATGTGAGCCTGTCGATTGTACTGAGCCATTTTATTTTGACTCGCTCCCTACTTTCCGAATGGTAGGACCACAAGCGTTTTCTGCTATGAGTAAGTTGGTTGCGAATGGAGAATTTTATACTGCGGTCGACAGCGTATCAAAAATCCTTTACTATCCAAATGTATTGGCATTGAAGGGCTTGGTGGATCCTGTAGGAATAGCTGTAGATTGGACTTATGAGAACGGTTTTGATGATGAACATAGTGCGTATGAAATGCCTGTGTTTAAGGGGAATACATACGAAATCGCTAATGCAGGTCAACTTTATTGGTTCGCTAATTTTATTAATCAGTCTGATACAAATTGCTTTGTCAATGCTAAGTTAGTCAATGACATTGTGATTAATGACAATATTTTTGATGAAAACGGAAATCTTACAAAAGACTCTTTGTCCTTGAGAAAATGGTTGCCAATTGGTGTCCGGTACGTGGTTAACACAAATGATAGCCGATACTATCAAGGATCTTTTGATGGACAAGGTCATTCAATCAAAGGAATTTACTTCAATGATCCAAAAGCAATTGTAAGTGATCGAGTCGAAACTGGAGTTGGATTCTTTGGCACAATAAAGAATGGAGTTGTTAAAAATGTGAATCTTGTTGATTGTTATTTCAAATGTGAATCTTTCGTCGGTGGGCTTGCTTGTTATGCCGGTGGAACTGTTATTGATTCTTGCTCAGTTTCAGGATATATATACACTACTGGATCTTTGGTGTCCGGGTTTGTATGCTCTGATGCAAAAAAAATAAGCAATTGTACAAATTATGCGACAGTTATTCAGGATCAGAACTATTCAGATTGGTTGGGCTCATACGGTACTCATTCGGTCATGGGAGCTGCTGGCATAGGTCCGGCTGATACTATTGCCAATTGTACCAATAATGGCAATATATTAGGATATTATAATGTGGCGGGAATAGCACAGCATTCTACTGGAGGATTAATATGTAATTGTGTAAATAATGCAGATTCTATTAAAGGTTACATGAACACAGGTGGAATTTGCTCACTTTTGAATGGCTCGACAATTTCTGATTGTGTTAACAATGGTACAATATTAGGAAGACCTTCAGGTTCGATCGGAGGTATCAATGCAAAAAGTGATAAGAAATCTACTATAATTGGTTGTACTAACAATGGAGAAATTATAATTAGAGGAGATTGTTATGACGTAGGTGGAATTGCAGGAAATAATAGTGCTAATTTGTATAAATGTAAAAATAATGGAAATATATCATCCCTAGGTGGAAGTAGTCCTTCGTCTTTAGGAGGTATTGTTGGAAGTAACTATTCTGAAATAATTGATGAGTGTCTTAATAAAGGATCTATTTCTAGTACTGGACACTCAGTAGGAGGTATTGTTGGAACTACCAGTGGATATAATATTATTAATTGTTTTAATTATGGTGATATTAAAGGAGAAGAAACTGTTGGTGGTATATGTGGCCAGTTTATGAACAACTCAAATCTTAACATTGTTTATTGTGCTAATTATGGAAACATAGATGGCGATGAATTTTG
>CAMJFV010000256.1 GCA_946405045.1 uncultured Bacteroidales bacterium
CAAATCGATATGGATATAGACAAATTAGCAAGGCTATATGATTGGCGTGGTGCCTTCAAATTTTTGGAAATATTACTCCTTTGGATAATCCTGCCTTTTATTATTACTATATTTATACTTATTATCGTCATTTATATAATATTTGAATCAAGCGACACTACATTAAAAGACTCTATTTTATTTTTTGTATGTATAGTTTGGGGCGTTTACCTTGTATATCTTTGGTCTGGATTTTTTTTTGAGTACGGTGCAACCGCTTTTTTGACAAAACGATTCTTCTCAAAACACATGAAAAAATGCGGAATAACAGAATTAGAACTTGAAAAGCATATAATAACATGTCAAGAGAGAAAAAAGGAAGAAAAAAAAAGAAAACGTTATTTAAAAGAAGAAAAATTTCTCCTTTCATGGCCAAACCCAATACATATATTTCCAATAATCCATCAACTATGCCAAATGAATCCTGATGCGAGAGAGGCTCAAGAGCAATTTTTGAAGAAGATTTATCCAGCAGACAAAATAAAAAAAATATTCGAAACTGAATTTTCAGGCTCTGACGTAAATGAAGCAATTATATTTTGGATTAAGATGGATTTCTCCGATAAGAAAATGTTTGTGAACTATCTCTATAAATTCACAATTTTGGCAGACGGAATCCATAACGACGAATGGAAATTCATGATCGCCCTCATGTCAAGACTGAGATTCAGCACGTATTTTATTAATTTTTTAACAAACCGATATTACGCACTCCGCACTGAATTTGAAGATTCAAAATCTAAAAGGGAAGAAAGTTCGTCGACGACACAAAAAAATAACATTAATCTGGATCCCTACTATTCTATTTTAGGAGTCAGCAACAATGCCTCATACGAAGAGGTAAGAAAAGCATATCATAGTTTGGCATTGACTCACCATCCTGATTTACCAAAGAATGCAGACCGCATACAAGAATGTGAGGAGATTATGGCTAAAATTAATGAAGCCTATAATAAAATAGTTAAGAATTAAGAGTTAAAAATTAAGAATCAAGAAAAACCAGCTAAAACATCTGAAGCATAGAACAAAAAGCGACATACTCAATTGTTAAGAATCAAGCAAAGACAGTCAAAACAGAACGTTTGTTGATAAAATCCATTTTTCAACACAAAAATGTTGAAAAATAGTGTCACTTTTTTGCTTTTTAATTAAAAAATTATAGTTTTGCAATGTGTATCCCTTAGTATGCCGTAAAAGGTTGTAGAATAGTCCACGGCATACTTGGTTTTGGTTTGAATAAACAAAATAAAATAAGACATATAATATAAAAGACAATGAGAAAGTTATTTCTAATGGCTTTTGCTTTCGGTCTTACTTCTGTTGCGAGTGTCAGTGCTCAGCAAACAGAGAAGTTGTCTACAAGTTTCACTTGCAAGGCTACTTATCCGAAAGGAAAAAACATCTATTTGATGGATTCTTGTAAGGTAAACTACACCATCAAAAAGATTGTAGGAAAAATGGGAGTTCACACTGATGTAGAATGGACATCACGCCCAGATTTCACTTACAACAAAATCAAGGTTGACAGAGCCCAACTAAACGGAGACAAGAACTATCAGGAGCTAGTGTCGAGATTTGACATGATCACTCCTAAGAAAGCGACATTCGCTGTGACATTGATGTTCTACAGCGACAGAGCTAAGACATATTTTGCTTCTGCAAAGACAACTATCGAAATCAACTATTTGGAAAAGGCTGGTGCAACAGTTTCTCCTGAGACATACACAATAAACGATTGGTCAGACAAACTTACTGATATATACGTAGGTAAGCAATCTAAGCCAGGAGTAGTCACTCCAGACAAGTCTATGAAGGAATTCTTGGATCTTATGCGTTTGACAGAGAGCACAACTAAGATGGATCCTTCACAGCGTGGTTACAACTACCGTCTACGTAACATTTTCACAAATGCAGACAAAATTGACGTTGTTGACGCAAAGATCGTTTCTGTAGATTGGAACGATGACGACTACGACTTCCTTGTATACGAGGCTACAAAGCGTAAGGAATCTCTTGCACTTATGGCAAAGGGTGACTCTATGAAGGCAAGTGAGGTTTACTATTCAAACAGAAAATACGAGCCAATCATCAGCATGAAGTCTCCTACATACTGGAAGACAACAGGTGCTCCATGTGAGATTTTCGACAAGGCACTTAACCAGGCTGACACATACTACAAGAAGAAACAGTGGAACGAGGCCGGCATCTACTACAACCAAGCATACAACTATGATTCAACAATGGCCTACCCTAAACAGCAAGCCATCAAGATTCAGGAGTATATCGATTACAAGAACAACAGAAATGTGACTGGTCTTATCGACATGGTTTATGTAGAAGGAAATCACGAAGTTAAGAGTTTCTACATTGGTAAGACTGAGGTCACTCAGCAGCAGTGGGCTCGAGTTATGGGAACAAACCCATCAAACTTCAAGGGTTGTAGAACATGTCCTGTAGAGAACGTATCATGGGATGAGGTTCAGCAGTTCATCAAGAAGCTTAACGAGCAGACTGGACTTAAGTACCGTCTAATGAGCGAAAAAGAGTGGGAGTACGCTGCTAAGGGCGGAAAGAACGGTTCTAAATCAGCATTCGCTGGTGGTGACAACCTAACAGAAGTTTCTTGGAACGCATACAACGCAGAGCAAACAACTCACGGTGTAGGCGAGAAAGCGCCAAATGAACTTGGAATCTACGATATGACAGGAAATGTAGCTGAGTGGGTGAACAACCAGTACGACAAGACAACTCGTTTCGTCAAAGGTGGTTCATTTGCAGACGAAGCTTCTAACTGTGCTATCGAAGCAAAAGAGAAGTTAAAACCAGATTACAAAAGCAATAGTGTAGGTTTCCGTATCTGCCAGGATGAATAAAAAAGATAAGCAAAATGAAAAGAGCAATATATCTACTGCTAGCAAGCAGTTTAAGTCTTTCTGTATGCGCTCAGAATAATGATGCAAAAGCGCGTGAACTTTATCCAAAGGCAATGGAGCTATTCAATGCTAAGGAGTATAAGGCAACTATCAACAAAGTTAACGAGATTGACAAATTGTTAGGTAAGGGTAACGCCCGCACAAACTATCTTCGTACAAAGGCAGCTTACGCTCTTAACGATTACAATTTGGCACAGACTGCTTGCAAGGCATACTTCGAATCAATGCCAAAGCAAGACAAAGGATACTCAGAGATGGTGGTCATCAAAGAAAGCCTAATGTCATACTTCCAGGCTCAAATGAAGAAGAGACAGGAAGATGCTGCAGCTTGGGAAGCACAGGAAGCCGACAGAAAAGCTCGTGAGGCAGCAGAAGAGGCATCACGTCAGGCACAGATGAAAGCAGCTGCAGAAAAAAGAGCCGCTTACGCAAGTGAACTTGAGGCAAAAGACAAGCGTGAAGCTGAAGCTTATGCGAATGCACAAAAGACAGGAACAAAAGCAGCTTACCAGGAATTCATCTACGACTATCCTTATGGCAAGAAAGTGGCAGAGGCCAAGAGAGAGATGAACAAGAAATGGCCTTCACCTGTCCGCACACTAAAGAACGGAAAGTATGGATACACAGCTAACGGCAAATTCGTTGTAAAGCCAAAGTATGAGTATGCTACAGATTTCAGCGACGGTGTTGCTCGCGTAGGTAAGGATGGCAAGTATGGATACGTCAATGAAATGGGCGAAGAGGTAGTTCCATTGCAGTATACAGCAGCGTCATCATTCAACTACGGTGTGGCAGCTGTTAAGGATCAGAACGGAGATGCATATTTCATTCTTCCTTCAGGTGCACGTCTTCAGGACGCCACTTACCTTGACACAAAGAGCTTCAAAGAAGGTTTGGCTGCATGCCAGGATGAGAATTACCTATATGGATTCGTTGACAACAAGGGCAGATTGGTTGTTCAGCACAAGTACAATACTGTAGGTTGGTTCAACGAAGGCATTTGCGCTGTAGGTAAAAACATCAACGGCAAGACACTTTATGGTTATATCGACAAC
>CAMJFV010000257.1 GCA_946405045.1 uncultured Bacteroidales bacterium
AATTTGGCTTCTGGTAGAAAGGTGATGTGTAAGGGTGAGGATATCGCACTTGTTGCCACTGTTTACAATGATATGGTGGAAGAGAAGACTAAGTTGGAATGGAACCAATTTAATGGAGTGTCAGATGGACTTGTTGACAACGGATCTTACACAACAAACAAGTTTATGCCAGATCAGGGAGATTGGACTTATTCTATAATCGCAAGCGAAAATACTGAGACTCCAATATGTCCTGCTCAGACAGCTTCATATGATGTATCTGTTCAAGTAAACACAACTTTGAAGGTATACGCTTCTGAGGATGCTATTTGTCAGGATACTTCCGGCAGAGACACAGTTAAGTTGATTAAACTTACAGCACATGTTGTTACAGGTAAGCCTCAGGGAATCATTTGGAGTACAGGAGATACAACAAGACTTGATAGTGGATATTCTTTCTTGAATGTAGCTCCAATGAAAAACAGAGTATACTCAGCTTACGGATTTGATTCTGTTTGTGTGAAGACAACACCAGCGTATACAGATACAATTGATGTTGACCATAGAATTTACGTTACTTTGTCTGCTGAGGACTATAAGGTTCAGATGGGTGAAGAGGTAAGTCTAAAGACAGAATATTCACTTCCTGCTGACGGAGTTCGTTATTATGAAATGGTTTCTCCTAATGAAGTAGAACTTGAAAGAAACTATGATTCTGAGTTTAAGTGGCAGTTGGATGAGCCAGGCCGTTATCAGTTAATTGTCAAGTTGGAAAATGGTAATTGTGGTGTCCGCAATTCGAATATTATAGATGTTGATGTTGCCGACTATGTTTTGGTACCTAACGTCATCACTCCTTACAATGGTAATCCAAAGAATGATAAGTTCATGGAAGGATATGACGTGAAGATTTTCAATCGTTATCAGGAGACTGTATTTGAGGGTACTGATGGTTGGGATGCAACTTACAGAGGAGAACTTGCTACTCCAGGAACATATTTCTACATCTTGAAGAAGAAGGATGGCAGAGTGTTGAAGGGTACAGTTGAGGTTTATAGAAAATAATGGGAATGAAAAATATAGTCACGATGAAAAAGACGATTTTCAGTTTTGTGATTTCCGCATTGCTTGCCACAAGCGTTTGGGGAATAGAGCGAAGATTCGGAACAGGTTTTTACGAGTTCGATTCGTCTAAGGAAAATAAGAAGGTCGACGAGCAGCCAATGTCTGTATATAAGGATGGTTTCTTCGTTTTCTTCAGAGATAATGTAGCATATAAGTTTAAACCTGGTAAAAACTTGGATTTATCAAATGTTGAGGAATGTCCAGAGTTGTCTGGCTTGGGTATTCAAGGAACATTTGCATACGATAGAAACAAGGGTAAGCTATATTTCTCAAAGAAGGATTCTCAAGGAAATTCTGAGTTGTATGAGGCTACTGATGATGATGGAAAGTGGAAGGATGTGAAGAAGTTGAAAATCAAGGGTACTATGGCTCAGGCAAAAGAGGTACATGGATCATCGTTGGCTATCGGACGTTGGAACCATTATGTCCCAGGTGTGAAGGGATTCTATAATCCTTGTATCGGACGTGCTGGACGACGTATTTATTTCTCAGGTGAATTTATGGCAGGTAAGGGAGGTCGTGATATTTGGTATATCGACCAGGATAAGGATGAAGAAGGAATGTGGACTAAGCCAGAACCTGCTGGTGACGAGATCAATTCTCAGAATAAGGAAGATTATCCTTTCGTAGTGGCTGATACAGCATTGTATTTTGCATGTAATAAGGTGACTGGAAAGGGAGGTATGGATATTTATGTCAGCCACAAGGGTGCTAAGGAAAAGGATTGGGGCAAACCTGAAAATTTGGGAGAACTCTTCAATACTGGTGCAGATGAGTACAACATTGTAGGTAATGCATATGCAATGTATTTCTTGTCTAACCGTAAAGGTGGTAAGGGAGGTTTTGATATCTACTATCCAAATAAATATAATGTCAAGAGAACAAGTGAGTTGACACCAGACTTTACATGTGATGAGCCTAAAGGTTTCCACTGGGTATTGTTCTTCTTTGATTTCGGAAAGGCAGATATGAAACCTGAGTATGAGGCTCAGTTGGATGAGTTGCTTCGTGCTATGAATGAGTTCCCTGGAGGTAAGTTTGAAATCTCAGGACACACAGATGCTCGTGGTTCTGCTGATTTTAATAAGAAGTTGTCGCAGAAACGTGCTGAATATGTTCGTAGTCTGTTGATTGCAAAAGGTTATCCAGCAAACTTGATTGTCGCTGTTGGACGTGGTATGGAAGAACCAGTTATTCCTAACGCTCAACTTGAGGAAGAGCACGAGCAGAACCGTCGTGTTGATATTAAATTGTTGAATGAATAAGGAGAAAATAAAGAATATGAAGAAAATATTTATTGTATTAGCAACGTTGCTATTTACGGTTTCCGCCTATGCTCAGCAGGATTTGCTAATGACTCAGCAATTTTTCTCACGTATCAACAAGAACCCTGCCGGTATTGGTAACTTTGAACAGATCGACGCGTTTTTGTTAGGCCGTTTCCAGTGGGTGGATATCAAGGATTCTCCTAAATCTGGTATCCTAAATGTTCAGACATTTAAGACAGATCTTAATTCAGGATTTGGTTTCACAATGAGTTATGATGATATCGGTCCTGCAAAAGGAAGTTTCAATCCTAAAGCTGTTTATGCATATGTGTTGCGTTTGCGTGAGGATATGGTTCTTTCTATGGGTATTGGAGCTGGTGTCCAGTATGCTTATTTCGATGCAAGTAAGTACACTCCAGAAGATATCACTGAGATTACAGAGGACCATGACTTTATTGATAACAGAGTAAGTGAAGTTCATCCTGATGTCGATTTTGGTGTTGAGTTTTCTAATCCAAAATATATGTTTGGTGTATCGGGAACGCACCTTTTGAAATATCAGTCAACTACTACTCAGTCTGCTCTTCATATTAATGCTTATGGACGTTACTTCTGGGATCTGTCTGAGACTTTTGTCTTGGCTCCTGCTTTGGCGTATACATGGCATGAAAAAATAGCTGTTGCTGAGATCAATGCTATTTTGTTCTACAAGAATTTCCTTTGGGGAGGTATGACATATCATCCGGATATGTTCAACAAGTTTGGTACAAACCCTATAGCTTTCATGGTTGGTGCTGAGTATAAGAACTTCCGTATTGGTTACACATTTGACTACAACTTTGGTAATGTGTCTAAACTATCTGGTTCTGCTCATGAAATCATGTTGTCTTATAGTGTCCAGACTAAGAAGACTAAGGTGCCTTACGAAAGATTTGAGTAATAGATTTCTTAGAAATGAGATTTGTATATCAATAGCGTAAACCTCGCATTTGATATATTATTAATAGTATAAACCGTTTTAGTATTGATCAGATGGTTGTTTATCTGAGACTCTAAAACGGTTTTTTGTTTTTATAATGGACAGTATTGTCTGATATTATATTATGATGCTATGGAGATAAATGTTTATCAACGTTTTTTTGAAGCGGAACTTGAATATAATGGAGTGAAACGTCGTGCAGCTTCTGTTCTACTTATTTCTGATTCTGAAGCAGGAAACATCAAATATACTGCGGCTGTGGCTTTCATGCCATATGAGGATGAGGAGGATTTTAGAGTTCCGTTTGATGCCTATTTCACTAAGACAATTTATGAGGATCGTGGACGTCGATCGAAAAAAAAGGAAAAACAATTTATTGAGGATCTTCCGCAATATATTGATGAATTAGCGACGGAGGTTGAAGGCAAGATTTTTTGGGATAAACCGCTTTCCGATGAAAGATTAGGATAGTCCGTTATGACCAGTTTGATGCAGTGTCACATTATACAAAAAATATGAACTCAGTGATTCACTGAGTTCATGTGATGAATTGTAAAAGTGAATAATGTGTTATGATGAGTTAGTTTATGTGCGATGAATAAGTTTTATTTGTTATAGTCAGATGTTTCACATTTATCTAAAGCTGCTTTTTTTGCT
>CAMJFV010000258.1 GCA_946405045.1 uncultured Bacteroidales bacterium
TGATTCTCTAATGAAGATAATCGAATATCCACAACATAAGGATTGGAAGACGTTGCTGTCTCGTCCAGCTCTCGACAATAGTAGCTTGACAGAGACAGTGACTGCTGTACTTGACGACATCAAAAGTCGTGGTGATGCAGCGGTAAAAGAGTATGAGTTGAAATTCGATAAGGTTCAGCTTGATTCTTTACAGGTGTCTGAGGCTGAAATCGCTGAGGCAGAGACAATGGTGGCGGATGAGTTGAAAAACGCTATCCGTCTTGCGAAGAGCAACATCGAAAAATTCCATGCTGCTCAGGATCATGAGCTTCCTCGTATCGAGACTATGCCCGGCGTGACTTGTTGGCAGAAGGCTATGCCGATTGAGAAGGTCGGTCTATATATCCCAGGTGGTACAGCTCCATTGTTTTCGACAGTGTTGATGCTGGCTGTTCCTGCCCGTATCGCAGGTTGCAAGGAAATAGTTCTTTGTACTCCTCCTGCTAAAAACGGTAAGGTGCATCCTGCTGTATTGTTTGCGGCTAAAGTCGCTGGCGTGAGCAAAATATTCAAGATCGGTGGTGTTCAGGCAATCGGTTCAATGGCATATGGTACAGAAAGTGTACCGAAAGTCTACAAAATTTTTGGACCAGGCAACCAATATGTCACTGCGGCTAAGCAGAGAGTGTCGTTGAAAGATGTCGCTATTGATATGCCTGCAGGTCCAAGTGAGGTGGAGGTTATCGCCGACGAGACTGCAAATCCATCATTCGTGGCTGCTGATTTGTTGTCGCAGGCTGAACATGGTGTAGATAGCCAGGCTGTCTGTATCACAACGAGCAAAGATCTTGCTGAGAAGGTTTTGGCTGAAGTAGAACGTCAGTTACAATTGCTCCATAGAAAGGAGATCGCGGAGAAGTCTGTCGCAAACAGCAAGATTATCTTGGTGAAAGACTTGGAGGAGGTCGTCGACGTCACAAATGAATATGCACCTGAGCATCTGATTATATCTACGTCTAACTATATGCAGATCGCAGAGAGAATCACTAATGCAGGTTCTATTTTCTTGGGTCATTTGACTCCAGAAAGTGCAGGTGATTATGCTTCTGGAACAAACCATACTCTTCCTACAAATGGTTACGCAAAAGCATATAGCGGAGTAAACCTAGACAGTTTCCGCAAAAAGATCACTTATCAGGAAATCACACCTGATGGTCTTCAGCGTATTGGAAACGCAATTGAGATAATGGCAGAGAATGAGCAACTGTTCGCTCACAAGAATGCTGTTACTCTAAGAATGAACAAATAGAATTTGGAATTCAACAAATAAAATTTTGTTATATGAAAGAATTAAGTCAATTGGTTCGACCAAACATCCTCAAGCTAAAGCCATACTCATGCGCACGTGATGAGTTTAAGGGCGAAGCGTCTGTCTATTTGGATGCTAACGAAAATCCACGTAATGATCCCTACAACAGGTATCCTGATCCATTGCAGTGGGCAGTTAAGCATCGTGTGGCGGAGGTGAAGCATGTGGATGCGAAGAACATATTGTTCGGGAATGGTAGCGATGAACCTATTGACTTGGTTTACCGTGCATTCTGCGAGCCAGGTGTTGATAATGTTGTGGCGATTGCTCCTACATACGGAATGTATGAAGTATGTGCAGATGTCAACAATGTAGAGTATCGTGCTGTTCTTTTGAAGGAAGGTTTTCAGATAGATGTCGACGCGATGCTTGCCGCAGTAGACGACCACACAAAAGTGATGTGGTTATGTTCGCCAAACAATCCTACTGGCAATTGTTTGAAGGACGGTGATATTGAGAAACTGTTGAAGGAGTTTGGTGGTATCGTCGTTATAGACGAGGCTTACTGGGATTTCTGCGGCAGAGAATCGTATAGCCAGAAGTTGGCGAAGTATCCAAATATGATTGTGTTGCAGACATTCTCTAAGGCATGGGCGAGTGCGTCGGTGCGTTTGGGAATGGCATTCGCTTCTGAAGAGATTATTGGGATTTTGAACAAAATAAAATATCCATACAATATCAATAAACTTACTCAGGATTATGCGTTGAAGATTCTTAAGAATCCAGACGTCATCAAGAATTGGGCAAAAGAGACTATTTCTCTTCGTTCTGATTTGGTTTATGAGTTGAAGGGATTCAATTTTGTTGAGAAGATTTATCCTACGGATGCCAACTTCGTGTTGGTTAAGGTGACAGATGCCAACGGATTGTACGCTTATTTGACGGAGTGTGGCATAATAGTTAGAAATCGTCATCGTGTGCAGTTGTGTGGCAATTGTGTTCGTATTACGATTGGTACAAAAGAAGAAAATGAAGAGTTAATTAAAGCATTAAAGAAATATTGATATGACATACGAATTTATTGGAAAGGTTCTAAACCTGAATGAAAGAAGCGGCCAGTCTGCAAGAGGCCCATGGAAGATGTGGGAGTGTGTTGTGGAGCATGACACAACAGGGCAGTTCCCTCGCCGTGTGCTTGTAAGTGTTTGGGATGAGAACGCATATAATACAATAGCAGCTGTTCAGCAGCAGGGTGGATTAGTCCACATAACATGCAACATCGACGCAAGAGAATATAATGGCCGTTGGTTCAATGATATCCGTGCATTCCGTGCAGAACCATACAATGCGATGGCACAGCAGGGTTATGGACAGCCAATGGGTGGCTATCCTCAGCAGCCAATGCAGCAGGGTTATGCTCAGCCACAGGGTGGTTACCAGCAGCCTGTACAGCAGCAAGGTTTTGCTCAGCCTCAAGGTTTTCAGCAGCCACAGGGTGGATATCAGCAGCCAATGCAGCAGGGAGGTTTCACTGCTCCAGCAGCTCCGGCTACTCCTGATGCACAGTCTGCACCTAACGCAGACGGTGGTGACTTGCCTTTCTAAGTATGCTCTCTCGTAAGGACCGTTACTCAAATATCTTGGCATGGTTCGCTGAAAACATGCACAATGCCAAGAGTGAATTGAATTTTCGTAATCCGTATGAATTGCTAGTGGCTGTGATGCTGTCGGCACAGTGTACGGACAAACGAGTGAATCAGGTGACACCTGCGTTGTTTGAGCGTTATCCGGATATATACTCATTGGCAAAGGGAACGGAGGATGAGATTCTTGAGTATATCAAGAGTGTTTCCTATCCAAACGCAAAGGCTTTGCATCTGTTACAGATGGCACAGATTGTGGTGGAGAAGTGTGATGGAGTAATTCCGTCGACATTGGAAGCCTTGACCTCATTGCCAGGAGTAGGTAGAAAAACCGCCAATGTGATGCTTGCCGTGGCATTTGGTAAACCAGCTATGCCTGTGGATACTCATGTGTTCAGAGTGTCGCACAGATTAGGTCTTGCAGATGAGGCCAAGAATCCGCTTCAGACGGAGATGATTCTGCGTCAGTATATACCAGAGTCTATTTTGAGTGACGCTCATCACTGGCTTCTTCTTCATGGAAGATATGTCTGCACAGCGTTGGCACCAAAGTGTGATGAGTGCGGTATACGAGATTATTGTAAAGAATTTAAAGAATAAGAGATGAATAAAGCATTGACAAAAACTGATTTCAATTTTGCAAATCAGAAGTCCGTTTATCACGGAAAGGTTAGAGATGTATACAGTATCGGTGATGATGTGCTAGTAATGGTAGCAACAGACCGTATTTCTGCATTCGACGTGATTTTGCCAAAGGGTATTCCTTTCAAGGGACAGGTGTTGAACCAGATCGCAAAGACATTCTTGGAGGCAACAAAGGATATCTGTCCTAACTGGTTATTGGCAACTCCAGACCCAATGGTGTCTGTTGGTGTACGTTGTGAAGGATTCCCAGTTGAAATGATCGTTCGTGGTTATTTGTGTGGTAGCGCATGGAGAGCCTACAAGAGCGGTGTCAGAGAAATCTGTGGTGTTAAGTTGCCAGAGGGAATGAAGGAAAACCAGAAGTTCCCAACTCCAATCATCACTCCAACAACAAAGGCAGAGATCGGTAAGCATGACGAGGATATCT
>CAMJFV010000259.1 GCA_946405045.1 uncultured Bacteroidales bacterium
CTGTGATGCAGGCTCACTCCGTGGGAATCCATAATATCAAGGATTTGCTTGCCAAGGAGCTTATCAAGGTGATGGACGGCCAGATCGAGAATGTCTACTACAAATCTGAGACGACATTGCCATACAAAGCCGACACTGACAAAGAAGACGGTTATCTGATCGGTAGCGCCAACGAGGCTGATTTCATCGCCATCGAAAACGGTTTGAAATTCAAGGCAGACTGGATAAAGGGTCAGAAGACAGGATTCTTCGTTGACCAGCGCGACAACCGTTCGCTTCTTGAACGTTATGCGAAAGACAAAGATGTGCTCAACATGTTCTGCTACACCGGCGGATTCTCATTCTACGCAATGCGTGGCGGCGCTAAAAGCGTCACTTCCGTCGACTCTTCCGCAAAAGCTATCGAACTTACAAAGGAGAATGTGGAACTGAACTTCCCTGGCGACACTCGTCATAGAGCGGAAGCTACAGACGCATTCAAATTCCTTGATGATATGAAAGACGGTGAATACGACCTTATCATCCTTGATCCGCCAGCTTTCGCTAAACACAGAGATGTGTTGAAACGTGCGTTGAATGGATATAAGAAACTGAATGCCAAGGCTTTCGAGAAGATCAAGAAAGGTGGTATCCTATTCACATTCTCTTGCTCTCAGGCCGTAAACAAAGAGCAATTCCGTCTTGCTGTATTCTCAGCAGCCGCTATGACCGGTCGCAACGTGAGAATACTCCACCAGCTTACCCAACCATCCGATCATCCCGTCAACATCTATCATCCAGAGGGTGAATATTTGAAGGGTCTGGTGCTTTATGTAGAATAAAAACAGCCGTGGCTTAATATCATGACATACACAACATTATTTTTTATCATCGTCGCATTCATCGTTGTGGAGACAGCGTGGGAGAAATATCTCGACCACCGCAACAGAATCGCGTCGACACAACCGCTACCTAAAGAGGTGGAGGGACTTTACAGCGAGGAAGAATACCGTAAACAGCAGGAGTATTTTGCGGCAAACAATAAGTTTGGCAATTTCACTGACATCGTGTCACTTTCTGTGACTTTGATCCTGCTCTTCACATTCGCATTCAAGTATATCGATGATTTCGCAAGAAGTTTCGGATTATCCGAACCATGGACAGCCGCAATCTTCGTTGTACTTACCAACCTGATTTCTGACGTCATATCGATCCCTTTGTCAGCTTACAAGAACTTTGTGATCGAGGAGAAATTCGGATTCAACAAGATGTCTGTCGGCACATTCATTGGCGACACGATCAAAAACATGTTGATTTCCATTATTTTGATGACGTTGGTAGTGGCAGCGTTAGCATACGTCTACCAATGGCTTGGAGTAAACTATTGGATTATCGGATCTTTGATCATAGCCGGAATCATGATCTTCTTCATGACATTCTACACGTCGATAATTCTTCCGCTATTCAATAAGATGACTCCTCTTGAAGAGGGATCTCTCCGCACAGCGATCGAAGAGTTCAGCAAGAAGACGGGATTCAAGATCTCAGATATCTACATCATCGACGGAAGCAAACGTAGCACAAAAGCAAACGCATTCTTCTCAGGTTTGGGTTCAAGAAAAAGAATCTGTCTGTACGACACGTTGAAAAACAAGATGACAGATGATGAGATCGTAGCTGTTTTGGCTCACGAGATCGGCCACCAGAAGTGCAAGCACACAACTAAGCAGTTGGTTTTGGGCATTTTGAACATGGTTTTCATTCTGTTCTTATCATCTTTGTTCTTGGGCGATCCAGAGACAGGCAACATGGATTTGGCAAACGTGTTTGGCAGCGACAAACCATCGTTCCATTTGAGTCTGTACGCATTCATGCTATTGATGTCGCCAATCTCAACAGTTGTGGGATGGCTAGTGAATATTCTGACTCGCAAGTACGAGTATGAAGCTGATGCTTTTGCACAAAAGCACGGAAAAGGCGATGAATTAGTGAACGCTTTGAAAAAATTGTCGGCTGACTCACTTTCCAACCTTACTCCAGACCCGCTATTCGTAAGCTACCATTACTCGCATCCTACATTGGTACAGAGAATAAAAGCGATAGCTGGGAAATGCTAAATGCTAAATGCTAAATGCTGAATGCTAAATGCTAAATGCTAAATGCTGAATGCTAAATGCGAATTCTTAATTCTTAACTCTTAATTTTTAATTAATTAACCAGAAGAGATGTCAGAGAATATTGACAATCTAATAGATAAATTTTACGCTGAGGTTGAAGAGTCTGTGGCAAATGCAAAAAACAGACTTGAAGAAGCCATTACAAACAAAGAGACAAACATCGAGTTGCTTGACACAATCATGCAACCTATCGTAGACACACTCACATACGAAGATATGGACAGTGAGGAGGTCTACAAGAAATATATAGACTATCTGGGAACGATATCGTGGTCTGATAAAAGAGCCGCACAGATCCGTTTGGAGACGATCTGCGGATACAAACATCACATCACCATCGCAGCGTTGCTTGTGGCAGAGGATAAGTTTGGCAGCAAAGTGCCAGGTGATTTCTTCCATTTCGCAAAGCAGAGCGACAGTTGGATCAACAAATGTGCAGGAATACTTTCATGTGTTTCCCGCAACACAGAGAATCCAAACTACAAAGAGATAGTCAAAAAACTCGCTGAAAAGGCGGATTTGGTCAAGACTCTTGACGAAGATAAATTGGAAAGACTCTGCAAAATCACCGATGATTATCCGTCGGATGAGATGCACGACCTTAGTTCAGTAGACGCCAAAGACATTGAAGATGCCTTGGAAGTGTTGGACAAAGCGTTGGCAGAAACTGATTTGATGCAACGTAAGAGAATCCTCAACGACAGTGTCATCGCATTGAATATCAGACTATCAATGCTTGATTTCGAACGCACGTCGACGGTGCTTGATGGAGAAAACATGGAGTTTGAGATGTTGTGCGATTGATGGTGGATGGTTGAAGGTTGATGATGGATGATGGATGATTGATGGTGGAGCGGTTAGAGATGTAAATGCCTTAACAATTATAGAATGCAGGAAATGTTCGAATCTGAGATCGAAAAATACGAAGAGGTTCTAAAGCAATACAAAAATACAATCTGTACAAAAATTGCAATAGAAGTCCTTCGTTCCAGAGACGAAATACTTTTCTCCGCACACAGTTGCGCCATCGAGGGCAACAGTTTCACCGTTGGAGACACTCAGGAGCTTAAAGAAAAAGGATTAGGATTAATTCCACAAAACAAAACCCTATTTGAAGCATTCGAGATACTCGACCATTTCAAAGCATACGAATTCCTTTTGAGTGACACATCACGACCTCTTACAGAATCCTTACTGAAGGAGACTCACAAAATAATGATGAGCACTACTCTGCCCTACAAAATACCGGGAGCTGTGCCAGGAGAATATACAGACACAGATATGTGTGCTGGAGAGACAGTGTTTGGAGATCATGAGATCCTTATTTCACGTGTCCCTAAATTATTGGAGTCGACCCAAAGAGCGATTGAAGAAAAATCGCAACATCCTATGGTGATTGCAGCCAGATTCCACGGCTTCTACGAATATCTGCATCCTTTCCGCGATGGAAACGGAAGAATCGGCAGACTGTTCAGCAATTATATCCTTCAAAAGATGGGGCAACCGATGATTGTAATTGATTCTAAAGACAAACCTGAATACATTGATTGTCTGAACGCTATCAGAAAAGAGAATACAGATGAATATCTTGTCAGATTCTTCTTCAAAACCGCAATAGCCAAGATGCGTCAAGATGTGAAAGACCACAAATCAGCATCTCTGAAACAGAAGATGATGAATTTCGTATTTTGAGAAAAACCTCTGTTTTTTTTACAAAGTACACGCCCTCAAATAATTCTAAATATTTATACTTTTGTATAAATCAAAGAATCATGAAAATATGACTAAAAATATTATAAATACATTGATGTGTTTTCTCACAAT
>CAMJFV010000260.1 GCA_946405045.1 uncultured Bacteroidales bacterium
TAGTTACCCTTTTCTGTCTTCCTTCGTTTGCATCAAACCCAGAGGATGAGTTCATCCGTAAGGGAAACGACAAATATGAAGCCAAAGACTACAAAGGAGCTGAAGACGAATATAGAAAAGCATTGGACAAGAATGTAGGATCAAAAATCGCAAACTACAATATGGGCAACACCTATTACCGTAGAGACGAATATGATTCCGCATTAGAGAACTACAAGCAGGCGATAAGTGAGAAGAACAGCGACAAAGAAAACGCTGCCATCATGCACAACATAGGCAACACATACCTCAAAAACAAAAAGTATGAGGAGAGTATCGATGCCTACAAGAAAAGCCTTAAGCTCAATCCAGACGACGAAGAGACTCGCTACAACCTTGCGTATGCCAAGAGAATGTTGCAGATTCAACAACAACAGCAGCAGAATCAGCAAAACCAACAGCAGCAACAACAGCAAGACCAACAGCAGGAGCCTCCTAAAGATGGAAAAGAGCAAGAGAATCACGATCAGAAAGACGATGCTCGTGAGGGAGAACACCACATGGACGAAAATTCTGCCCGTCAACTGCTAGAAGCCCTTGAAAGAGATGAAAAGGACAAGCAGGACGAGAGAATGAAGGAACAAATAAAGAATGCAAAAAAGAAAAGAATAGAGAAAGACTGGTAATAAAATACCAGAAATTTGATTATTTTTGCATTAATAAGAAAAAGGAAAAATGAAAAAGATATTAGCCATACTACTGACTTTAACTTATTTTAGTGTAATGTCAGTTTTCGCAGCAGGAGATGTTTCGTTCGTAGCGAAAGCAGATAATGTTGTGGCTGTAGGACAAAGGTTCAATTTGACATTCACACTCAACAATGCAGAATCAGACAATGTCCAGCTACCGCTTGAATCATTATCTGACTTCACAATTCTGTATGGACCTCAGCAGTCAACTAGCCAGAGTTTCCAAAGCATCAACGGTCAGGTGACCAGAAACAGTGCTACAACGTACACATACGTTTTGATGCCAAAGAAAGAGGGCTCATACACAATATCTTCTGCCAAGGCGACTGTCGGAGACAAAATCATTCGTTCCAACGCTCTGGTAATCAAGGTAATCAAAGGAGAAGCCAACGCTAACCAGAATGCGCAACAAGCACAAAGTTCAAGCAATGGCATGAAAATAAACGACGATGACCTGTTCATTCGCACTGAATTGTCAAAGACAAAGATGTACGAGCAAGAGCAGTTTATCGCCACAACAAAGGTATACTACAGAGTCGCTCTACGTGGCTTTGACGATTACAAATTGCCAGAATACAAAGGTTTCATCTCTCAGGAGATCGAAGTGCCAGAAGCAAAACGTCAGAGCAAAGAGAATGTAAACGGAAAGGTTTACAACACATACATTCTAAAACAATGTGTCTTGATTCCACAGAAGAGTGGAAATCAAGAGTTGGAGAAAGGAAATATCACTGCAGTTGTCCAAGTGCGCGTACAAGGTGGCGGCGGCGGATTCTTCGGTGACATGTTCGCCTCTTATAGAGAGTTAAAGAAAAACCTTACTATCCCTGGAGTAAAGATCAACGTACAGGAATTGCCAAAGAATGGCAAGCCTTCTGATTTCAGTGGTGCTGTGGGTTCATTCACAATGAACACATCAATCACTCCAGAAGATGGATACAAGACAAACGATGCCATTACTATCAAGGTAAAAATCAATGGTAGTGGAAACCTCAAGTATGCGAAGGATCCTAACATCACCTTCCCTACTGACTTCGAACTTTATGATCCTAAAGTCACATCAAAGATCAAAGCATCAGATGCAGGTCTGAACGGAACTAAGGAGATTGAATATCTAGCAATCGCACGTTATCCAGGAGAATATGTCATTCCGTCTGCTGAATTCAGCTACTTTGACATAAAGAGCAAGACATATAAGACTCTAAAGACTCCAGAATACAAGATCAATGTTGAGAAAGGAGCTGAGACAGCAGACAACCAGACTGTCGTTTCAAACTTCACTAACAAAGAGAGCATCAAGTATCTCGGAACAAACGACATCCGTTTCATCAACACAAAGGATCTTACAACATATCCTAAGGACGACTACTTGTTCGGCTCGTTAGCATTCTATCTATGGTTTATCATTCCATTGGTGCTATTCGTCATCGCCTACCTATTCCTAAGAAAACTGGCAGAGGAAAACAGCAACATGGTATTGGTGAGAAAGAAGAAAGCTAACAAACAGGCATTAAAGAGATTGGCTAAAGCAAAATCATTCCTTGATCAGGAAGACTTGAAGTCATTCTACGATGAGACAAGCAAAGCCATAACAGGATTCGTTGGTGATAAATTCAATATTCCACTAGCTCAACAGAACAAGGAGGCTATGGAAGAGATTTTGAAGGAAAAGGGATTGAAGGAAGAGACAATCATAAACTTCTCTGCAATGCTAGACACTTGTCAGTTTGCAAGATTCGCGCCAACAGCAGTGAAGGAATCTCCTTCTGATATCTACAACAACGCAATTGCACTAATCAACAGCATTGAAGAGGAGGTAAAGAAATGAAGACAATGAAAAATATAGTTCTATCCATCATATTGTCACTATCTGTATTCAGTGCATGGGCTGCAGCAGATAGCAGAATCATAAACGGAAACGCAGCATACTCAAACAACAAGTTTGACGAAGCGATCTCCCAATATGAGGATTTATTGAAGACGCAGGAGAGTGCAGCTCTTTATTATAATTTAGGAAATGCCTACTATAAATCAGGCAAACTTGCACCGGCAATCCTGAATTACGAAAGAGCGATTCTGTTGGATCCAAACGATGATGATATCAAAAGCAACCTTGAGTTGGCTAAACTACAGACAGTTGACAAAGACGAGTCAGCTGTAGACCAGCTTGCCATCTCTGAATGGACTCAAAGTTTTGTTGACATCTACAGTTCAAACACTTGGGCAAAGATTTCTATCATCTTTTTCCTTCTTACTTTAGCAGGAGTATCACTTTATCTATACGTCAAAGTGATGGCTGTACGCAAAATTGGATTTGTAGGAGCTATCATAGCTTCCCTAATCTGCATCGTCAGCTTCTTCTGTGCAAAAAGTGTCAAGGAGAAAATCACAACTCACGAATATGCAATCGTGTTCACACCTTCTGTGACAGCGAAGAGTTCACCTAAAGACACTGCGACTGATGCGTTGGTTCTACATGAAGGAACAAAAGTATTGGTAAAGCAGCAGGTGAAAGACTGGTATGAGATCGAAACAAGCGGTGGACACCGTGCTTGGATCAAGACCAGCGACGCAGAAAAAATTTAATTTCAATTAAATGGTAAATAATGCGAAATGCTAAATGTGGGACTCTCTCCATTTAGCATTTCGCATTTCTAATTTTGAATTTGATACTATGCACAACAATCTAAATAAATTAGTTGAACGCTTCTTCAACTACGTCAAAATCAATACACAGTCCGACGAAAACACGCATACAACACCGTCGACAGCATCACAAGGATATTTCGCGGAGATGCTTGCCAACGAATTGGAAGAGATCGGACTTAAGGATGTCCATATCAGCCGACACTCTTATGTCACTGCCACAATACCGGCAAACTGTGATTGCGACGCTCCAACAATCGGATTCATCGCTCACATGGATACAAGTCCAGAGACATCCGGAGCAAATGTCAATCCCCAGGTGGTGAAATTTGACGGAGACACTCTCGTCATCAACAATGAACTTGGAATAAAGCTTGATGCAAAAGAATACAAAGAGCTGGACCATTATGTCGGAGAGGAGATAATCACTTCTGACGGAACTACCCTACTCGGTGCAGACGATAAAGCAGGAATCGCAGAAATCGTGACAGCAGCAGAGTATTTGATACAACATCCAGAGATAAAGCATGGAAAAATCCGCGTCGCCTTCACTCCTGACGAAGAGATCGGAGAAGGAGCCGACCATTTCAACGTAGAG
>CAMJFV010000261.1 GCA_946405045.1 uncultured Bacteroidales bacterium
ACTATATGCATTAAGTTTTTTGATCTACCTAATACATTTTATCATAATATTAATCCATAATAAAATCTCTATAAAGAGGCTACCGAGTGATCAGTGGCCTCTTTGCGTATGCGAACACGTCTAAACATGAATTATAAAGATTTCTAATATTTTGCTTTTTTTTGTCGATAATCTCAAAAACGTGTGGATTTATTTAAGGTTTAATCTCAAAAACGTGTAAAATGAAAAGAATTCTTCAGAAAAAGAAGATAGAATGGAATTGGATTTTCTTATTCCTAAAAACAACATAACGAGTCGGCATAATATAAATTTTATAGAGGTCAAGTCGGGAGAGAGATACACGTTGTCGTCTTTAAGAAAAGCGTCAAAAAAATATTCGGAACAGATGAATAAGGCAATTGTGCTTCACCCAGACAATCTAATCGAAAAGGATGGCATCTTATACCTTCCTTTATACATGACGGGGTTGTTATGAAAATGCTGAGGATAAAAAAAGACGGGGTTATGCCCCGTCTATATAAGTTTATTTCGTGTGTGACAGCATGAGTGTGTCGTTACGCCATTCTGCTCTTATAATCAGCGTAGGTGTATTTCCTTAGCAATTCCAATTCTCCGTTCAATTTGCGGAGTGCAATAGACGGATGTGTGATTCCATTGAACATCGTTGTCTTCACTGTCGTGTAGTGGTTCATATCCATAAACACGATTTTTTCGCCGACTTTCAACTCATGGTCGAATGTCCAGTCGGAATAGAAATCTCCGCTCAGACAGCTGTTGCCTCCCATGCGGTAGACGTATGGTGTGCTTCTGTCTTCCACCTCTCCTAATATTGCTGGCTTGTATGGCATCTCCAGACAGTCTGGCATGTGGCATGCAAACGACACGTCGAGTATGGCTGTGCGGATGCCTCCGTTCTCCACAATATCCTGCACCTCAGCTACAAGTTCTCCCGTCTGCCAAGCGAATGCACTTCCAGGTTCAAGGATGATATGCAGATGTGGATGACGGCTCTTGAACGCTTTCAACACAGAGATAAGATGGTCGGTGTCATAGTCGGCACGGGTCATAAGATGGCCGCCTCCCATGTTGAGCCATTTGATTTTTGGAAGAAACTCTCCAAATCTCTCCTCTATGATTTTCAATGTTTTCTCCAGCTCATACGATGTGCTTTCACATAGTGTGTGGCAGTGGAATCCGTCTATTCCTGTGAGGTCGGCTTTCTTCAGATTGTCAAGCGTCACTCCCAGACGGCTGCCTGGTGCGCAAGGGTTGTAGAGGTCTGTCTCCACTGCCGAATACTCTGGATTGATACGTAGTCCAGCAGAGATTTTCCTTCCGTCTACTACAAGACGGTCCTTATATTTCTGAAATTGTGAAATGCTGTTGAATGTGATGTGCGACGAGAGTTTGGCTATCTCATCAAACTCTTTATCCGTGTAGACGGGAGCGTATGTATGGGCAAGGTTTTTCATCTCGTCGACGGCAAGGTTTGCCTCCGACAATGAACTTGCTGTGGAGCAACTGATGTATTCACGCACGATCGGGAAAACCTTCCACAATGCGAATGCCTTGAATGCCATGATGATTTCCACTCCTGCACTCTCCGCCACTGATTTGATGAGGCTTAAATTGGCACGAAGATGTTTCTCGCTTACTACATAACATGGCGATTCCACATCTGTATAGTCTGATATGTTGTAATTCTTTTCTATCATTTTTTGTTATTTATGAAGACTTAAAACGAAGACGGATGAACGTCGCCGAAGGTGACGCATCGTCCCTGACGACCGGTACCGATTGTTTTCCGCATAGCGGAAAACTGTCGGATGAACTCAATCCATATACTTATTCAAAAACTCTCTCGTCTTCTCGATGTATTCATCTTTGTGGTCGAAGTAAGAAAGGGCGTGCTCCGAACCTTTGGCAAGCCACAACTCCTTGTCTCCTTTTGTCTTTGCGTCGTAGAGTGTGTGCACCATACTTGTTGGCACGAAAGTGTCAGAATCTCCATGGATGAAGAATGTTGGTAATGAACTGCTTTTCACAGCATCCAAAGGAGACGCGTCGTGGAAGCACCATCCGTTTTTGATGTCACAAACCAAGTCAGCCACGTAGAGTAGTGGAAATGGTGGAATGCCGTAGGAGTTTGTGATCTCCTGAGAAAACTCATCCCAGCAAGATGTGTATCCGCAATCCTCCACTGCACATTTGATATTAAGCTCCTTGTTCACAGCATCGTCGCCAACAGTCATCATTGTTGTGGCTGCTCCCATTGAGATGCCATGTACTGCGATCTCCACTTTTGTGGTGTCGTTACCGAATATATTCTGAGCTGTCGCCGCAAGTTTTCTTGCGATCTGACTTTCATAGTATCCCATACTGATGTGGTTTGGCTCACTGTAGCCAGCATGAGGCATATCAGGCACGATGATATTGTAGCCGTACACTTGATTGTAGATGCGTGCGATCATGAACATACGCACTGCGTTGTCGGTGTAGCCGTGGCAGATCACGGCTGTTTTGCTTGTCGGCTGTGGTGCGTATGCGTAGTAATAGTGGACTTTGGTGTCGCCCTCACGCAGCAATGTGGAATCTTTCAATCCTCCCGTCGCCTGCATTGAGTCGAGCCATGGAATCATCTCAGGATATTTCTCTTTCATCTCCTTGTACGACTCCTCTACGTTCTGTCCACGATGCTCCATCGCAAGGTTGGCATTCACTATGTAGAATCCTGCGGCAACTAATGCCACCAATATGATTCCAAGCGCGACTCCGATAATAATCAGTGCTTTCTTCATTATCCCAAAACTTTATTCTTTGCCACCGTCGCCACAAACTCTTTCACATACTCAGGTTCGAAATATGCTACGTCTTCAAACTTCTGCTCCGCATATTTCTTTTCACTCAACTCCACCATGTTCTCAGCAAGAGGGATGATGTCTGAGATGAAATTCGCGTTTGCTCCGGTCAACACGCTTTTACATTTGTCTGATCCGTTTCCGCAAAAATATACCTTTTTGCCGCCAAGATATTCAGCGTATGAGTTTTCATCGATGATATCTGCCGACGTTGCTCTCACCTGGTTGAGATTGGAATCGAAGAACGACGCGTATACTTCCATTCTTCTGGCATCGATCATCGGGCAGACAAGAGCGTCCGACTCCACTGCACCCGATTTGATCGCAGTGTGGGCGATCAGTGCGAGAGTGTCTACAGCGATAAGTTTTGCGTCCGCTCCGAAACATAAACCTTTGGCCATCGAAACACCAATTCTCAGACCTGTGTAGGATCCCGGACCTTTGCTCACGCATACCGCGTCGAGATGCAAATTTTTCTCTTTCAACACATTTTCAGCCTCTTTCGCGTATCCTCCAAGCAGTTTCGCATGGTTCATTCCAGTAGGGTCACATGCCGAGAACAAAATCTTTCCGTCCGACGCCAAAGAGAGCGAACAAGACGATGTGGAGGTCTCGATATTTATGATTGTTGCCATAATTCCGTATATTTTTTTAACAAAAGTACACTTTATACACAAATTAGTTCACTTAAAGAATTTAAAAAGTTATTTTTGCCTTAATTTTAGTGTAAAAATTGAGATTATGGTATTGTCGATGACCGGGTTTGGCCGAGCAATCGGTGAATATGGCAAAAAAAGATTCATCGTCGAGATCAAGTCGCTCAACAGCAAACAGCTTGATCTTTCGGTTCGGATGCCCTCTGTATACAAAGAGAAAGAGATTGAATTACGCACAATGATTGGAAATGCACTTTCGAGAGGTAAAGTGGATTTCATGATGTTTGTAGAGACTAAAGAGACAGAATCGTCTAACAAGATCAACAAGTCGGTACTTGCATCTTACAAGAATCAGATTTCAGAGGCTGCAAGCGAGTTAGGCGTTGCTGAACCAGCTGATTGGATGACTCTTCTTCTTCGTATGCCTGACGTGATGCAGAATGAGCTTACGG
>CAMJFV010000262.1 GCA_946405045.1 uncultured Bacteroidales bacterium
TGCGACATTCAGGTCGGTTCTGTGGTGAATATTGAATTTGATATCATCGGCAAGTATATTGCCCGTCTGCAGGGATTGCAAAAATAAGAAACATTGATATTAAGACATAATTACGATGAAAAGACAATTATTCGT
Source organism: uncultured Bacteroidales bacterium (assembly GCA_946405045.1). Classification (GTDB taxonomy): domain Bacteria; phylum Bacteroidota; class Bacteroidia; order Bacteroidales; family Paludibacteraceae; genus UBA1723. The sequence goes on from CAMJFV010000262.1 coordinate 136, forward strand.
ATCTCTTTTTGTGGCATCTGCTCTCATGACTGGCGTTGCACAGGAGGTGAAGGTTGAAGAAAACAATGAAGTCAAGTCAGTGGTTACAAGTTTGGCTGTATCAAACAAGGATGTTGTCAAAACAGGCATCGCTGCGGACACTGCTTCGTGGAAATTCCCAGGAACAATATCGTTGAGTGCTGTGCAGACTTCACACAACGCTTATTCTGTGGAGGGTGACGGAACTGTGGTCGGTGCAAACTTTTCTGCAACGTTGAATGCAAACTATATCCGTACAAAACATAAGTGGGATTCAAAACTTGAGGTCGCTTATGGAACGAACTTTTCTAAGGATTATGAAGCTGAACCATATTGGAGAAAGCAGAATGATGAGTTGAAGTTGTCAACTAAGTATGGCTATTTGGCGGACAAAAACGTCTACTATACTGCAAAAGCTTCTTTTGAGACTCAGTTCACTCCAACTTACAGATATGATGATATCGATGACATGTCGGAAAAAGGTTTTGAATTTGACAAATGCAGTCGTGAGGAGAGAATCGATACAGGTGTTGTTAAGAATATGTTTGTTAATCCGGCATATTTGAAGTTGTCTCTCGGATTGGATATGAAGATGTCAGATACAGAAGATCTTTATTTCTATGTCTCTCCTCTTTCTGCTCGTTGGACATTCTGTGAGAACGATGTGATCGCATCAAGCTATTCAATGGAGAAGAATAAAGATGATGCTGACAATCTGTATAAAAACACTCGTTTTGAGGCCGGAGTCCTTTTCAATTTGAATTATTCTAAATCATTCACTGATGCGTTCTCTTTGAATACATCTCTTGAGGCATTCTTCGCCGCATACGGAAAGGCTCGCGTCTACCAGCTTTCTGATGACGCGATCAGAAACAATATGCTTGTTGATGTGAATGATATCAAAGAAGACTGGAATGATGAGGATTATGTGGCAAGACATGGACGTTATGTTATTTGGAAAACTGAATTTATCCTCAAAGCTACTAAGTATTTGACATTCAACTTGCGTACTCAATTGAAGTACGACAACTCTGAGGTCGATTACCATAAGGATCTGATCCGTGCTGATAAGGGAGATTGTGACGATACTCGTGTTAGTTTGTTGAACTCTGACGCTCGCTATTATAACTATGGTTATAAGAAAGCATTCTGGCAATTCTGGGAATCATCATCACTTGGAATCTCATACTCATTTTAATTAAGGGGACTAATAAAAGTATTGAAGATAATGAAAACAAAATATAATTTGCTTGCTTCTGTAGTCGCTGTTATGGGCGTTTCTACAGTCGCTGCTCAGGACGATGTAAATGAAGGTTTGAAGATGATCAAGGAGACTCAGACAACAGTCTCTGAACTTGCAGAGTCTCATAAGGATGACGTGAGTGCTGAGTGGGCTAATGACACTGCTTCTTGGAAATTCCCAGGTATGGTGGGAATGAATGCCGCTCAGACTTTCCATAATATTTATTCACACGACGGAGTCGGATCCACTTTCGCTGTGGATGGCTATTTGAACCTGAACGCCAACTACACTCATGCCCGTCACAAGTGGGATAACAGTTTCTCTGTAAAGTATGGAGTTAACCTTTCTTCTGAGTATGAGCATAATCCTAAAGTTCATAAGGCAATAGACGAATTGAACTTGTCTACAAAGTATGGATTCAAGGCGACAAAGAGTATCTTTTACAGTGCGATGGCATCGTTTGAATCACGTCTTACTCCTACATACAATTACAAGAATGTGGATTCTTGGTTCTCTGACAGAATTGATGAGGTTAAGGCAGAAGGCGGTTTGGAACCTAATGAGACTCCTATCGGACATGTCAACAAGATGTTTGATGAGTTGGACAGAGACAGTATCAAGTCATTGGGTATGATGCAGAACAAGTTTGGAAATCCAAACATTGTCAAGGCTTCTCTCGGTGTGGACTTCGTTCCATGTTGTTTTAAGGGTGATTTGTCTTTGTATGTTTCTCCAATCACAGGTAAGTTCACATTCTGTAAGGATGATGATATCGCACCTAACTATTCGATGAAGCGTGACGTTGACGGATCTTATGAAGATGTACGTACTGAAGTCGGTGGATTGTTGAATATCAATTATACAAAGTCGTTCAACAAGGTCTTCACTTTGATGGCAAAACTTGAAGGTTTCTACGCGTACAATAAGGAGACATACGGATTCAGTGATGCTTTCATGAAGAAATACCATCAGGTAAATAAAGGTATGATTGAAGTCGGTTCTGATGTTGTCGATTTGAAAGAGTATGTCGACGGATTGATCTCTTCTACTAAATCGTTGCAGTTCGACAATGATGGTGTGATGACAGACATCTACGACAAGACTAATGGTTGGTCAGCTAAGTTCAACTTGGATTTGTTGTTCAAATTGACTAAGCATATTGATTTGTCTATCAAGACTCAGTTGAAGTATGACAAGGCTGAGATCAACTATCACAAGGATATCCAGAAAGTTGACGAGGATGTACTTGACAAGAAAGTTGACAGACGTGATAGCAAGTATCTCGACAGTGACTACCACTATGGATACCGTCAGGCATACTTGCAGTTCTGGGAAAGCACAACTCTTGGCTTGTCTTACACTTGGTAATTTAATGAAAGTTCAGACGAGAGCATTCGCGTCGACAAGATTATAAGAATTGGGACGGATTTTATTCGTCCCAATTTTTTTTAATATCTCAGAATAGAGTGTTTCAAGGACAGAATACACCGTTAGTCGTTTGATATCGATAGCTGGAATGTAATAAAAGAGGATTTCAAAGGACGGAACATACGCCTTTAGACGTTTAATATCGATCGCATGGAGATTAAATGGAAACAAACAAAATCCTAATTTGAAAAAATCCATTATCTTTGTAAAAACAATCAACATTTAAGTATGAATTACAAAAACAACGAATATAGAGCATTGGCTGAGTGGGAACGTCAGAGCTTTGTGCAGCTTACATGGCCTCACGAAGATACAGACTGGAACTATATTCTAGACGATGCTGTCCGCACATTCTGTGACATAGCCAGGGCAATTATTCGTTTTGAAAAACTTGTCATTGTTTGCCAGGATGAGGCCGAAGTACGTCGTCAACTTGGTGATGTGGACTATTCGAAGATCATCTTCACTCAGATCCCAAGCAACGACACATGGGCCCGTGACCATGGTGGAATCACATTGGTCAAAGATGGAAGAATGAAAGTTTGCAACTTCATTTTCAATGGTTGGGGACAGAAATTCGCTTCAGACAAGGATAATCAGATCACTTCTGAAATGGTTAAAAAGAATTTGTTTTCGTCTGAGGTGGATGTTGTGGACATTCCGTTTGTGCTTGAAGGAGGAAGTGTGGAGTTCAATACTCGCGGTGAACTTTTGTCTACCTACAACTGTTTGAATGCTCCGAACCGCAACAACCATTTCTCGGGCAAACAGGTGGAGGAGATTCTGACAAAGATTTTCAATTTGAAGAAAGTGCACTGGCTTTATAATGGTGATCTAATCGGTGACGACACAGATGGACATATAGATACACTAGCCCGTTTTTGTGATGACACCACAATAGCATACGTGAAGTGTGATGATGAGAATGATGATCATTACCAGTGGCTCAAGGCAATGGAAGATGATTTGAAAGCGTTGAGAGACATCGATGGCAAACCGTTTAATCTTGTGCCTCTTCCAATGCCAGATGCCGTGTTTGATGAGAATGACGAACGTATCCCAGCTACATATGCAAACTTCTTGATTATCAATGGTGCTTTGCTTGTGCCGACCTATAATCAGAAGCATGATGCCGACGC
>CAMJFV010000263.1 GCA_946405045.1 uncultured Bacteroidales bacterium
GCTGTCATCAAGCTCGATGTGCAGTGACTGGAGATATGCCGTGCGCTTCATCTGGCCGTCACGTCTTTCTGTAGGACGAGCAGGACTGATCGCAACATTGACATTCTTAAACCTAGCATCCTGAAGCTGGGCGCACATCTTCTCATCAAAGTCAACCCCGTCAACTACAATGTAAGGAGGATTGAACTTGTTGTCGAAGTTGATCTTTACCTGAAGAAATGGATCAGGATCATATGCATCTGATGACGGTTTTGTATACTGAACCAGCCACAGATCATCTTCAAGCTTCGTAACGAGCTCGTTAGGATCTGAGATCTTCTCATTTCCGAATACAACTTCATCGGCATTGAGAAGGTCGACGCAGAAAGAATATCCATAGCGTCCTTTTCTGAAATTCCTGAAATTCCCTGGTAAAATCCGTGCACCTCTAATAGTTAATGTTTTGTAAGCCATATAGTTCTCCTTTCTTAAAATGGCAATTCATCGCTGTCTATCATCAGCGGTTCTCCTGACATTGCAGGAGGAGATATGTAATTTTCATCTGAAACGAACCAGTAATAGTCACCATACTTTGAAATATCATCAATCGCGGTATCGCATAGTTGGTCAAACCATTTGAGATTGATGTAATTCTCTTTGCCTAGTGTCTTTACCATTTCCGCTTCCATCCATCGAGTTCCTGACGAGTTTGGAGCTGAGTCGAACTTATCTTTATTCTCACGAACTAAAATACCGGCACCACATCCATCCTGCATAGGACAGAAGAGTCCGGTTCGTCCAACGAAAATATAATTGTGTCCGTGCTTCACTATTTCTTGCAGCTCTTGCACACGATCAGGATTGTCTCCTTTTCGCTTAAGCTTCACAAGCTCGGCTTCCAGTTTTGATACATCTGGAAGATTCTCGTTCATGTCCAAATATAAAGCAGTAGACACGTTCTTAGTTTCACACTTGTCTTCGAACTCTATTGGTTCGTGCGAGAACAGTTTCTTAAACACGTACGGATGCTGGAATTGCGCTCCAGTAGCGGTCCACTTTCCAGCATTGGCTCCATTAATGTCTTCATCTTTAGAATATCTAGCGATGTACACAGCTTTGTTAACCAAACAAATCTTGTTATAGTTCGCTTCGTATTCGAAATTGTAGCCATAACGTTTGCCCATTTCGGTTACCATCTTCTCTACGTATTTGTCTGTATCCGGAACTTTGATGGAGTCAGTCTTGATATGAAGCACCTTGTGGTTGCTCTCTTTAACTGCTTCTTCCAGATCGATCATGAACAGAGCTCCTCGTTTTGCAACGATGTTGTCTTCGTTCCTTGGATCTCTGAACGGATTCTCAAACTTCGCACTGGTAAGACCATAAACAGAGTTGATGGCAATCTTTAATGCTTTAGACAATGCTGCTGATGATTCTTTGTCTCCTAAATACTTCTCAAGCTTTCCATCAAACATCTTTGCGACTTTGTCGTATTCTTTGTGCTTGATTGCTATACGAATATCAAGGAGGCTTTTGAACCGTCTTGTGTACTCTGGACCGAACAGGCACTCGTCGATTACACTTGATGGATGCATTGAAGCGACGTCGTATAATCCAACGTTTCCTGCCATGCCTGGCTCAGAATATACATAACCGCCTTCTCCAGGATCACGTCCTTTGTAAAGCGAATGCCCAAACTCGAACTTGTATCCAGGAAAGTACGGAAGCAAACTCTCCGAATCGAACGGAATTTTGAGACCAACTTCATCTTTCAGGAACGCAAGAACGTCTTCAGGAAGCTCTTTGACTGGCTGAGACAGATCTCTGTACATGAACTTGCTCTGTGGCTTCTTCTCTTTCCCAAATATAATTCTTGTTGTAAGAGAATTGGTTGTGTCGTTAACTGTCATGCCAGCAATGTCAGCAAGAATCTCTCGAGCTGTGAAGTCTGCCTGGTTTGCGTTCCAAACGGCTTCAGTCGCAACCACATCGTTAATACAGTAATCTGCAACTTTCTCCCAAAGCTCTTCTGGAACTGGCTGATCCCATTTGAGACCAAGTTCCTGGTGATGAATGCCAAGTTCAATCTCCCATTTCTTAAGGGACTGCTTATTTGAGCAGAAGTCATAAATATCAGTGTATGAGATGTTGTACGCTTCACCAAAGAACGCAGTCTTATCGCTGTGAACGATAATTCTCTGCGAAATGTTATAAAGCTGCTCGTTAGAATATCCAAGCAGCCTTGCGTACAGTATGTGGTTGTCATAACGTCTACAGTTGAAGCCTATCAGTTTGAACTTTATAAGCTGCTCAATATCAACAGGCGTTGGATTGATCATCTTAATCGGTTTCTTACCGACAGCCTTGTACGCTACGACGAAGAGATTCGGGAACACCTCAACATCATAGAACAGGATCTCACTCGTATCAGAATATAAATCTCCTACTGAAGATTCTTCTGATTTGAACTTCATATCTCCTACTTTCTCAACACAGTACTTTGCCTGGTGTGAGCTTTTGGTAGCGAAGTTCAGAACTCTTTGCTTCATGTCACTTACGTCATAATGAAGCTCCGAGTTGTAAGCGTCTTCAAGTATTTTGTAGATGAAGTCTATACTCGGTCGAGTATATCCATGAATCTCTTTGTTTAGATTTCGTTCGATGAGCTTCCGTAAAGCTTTCTCACTCTTTACGGACTCAACGTTTATCATCGGCTTTTCCTCCTTTAATGGCAGTCCTGAATTGATTGTCGCAATTGGAATATCATTGCACCTCGTAAGCATTCGTCTCAGGGACGAGTTCCCAGTAAATACTTTGATCTCGATGTCATCTGAGTATATATGTCTCAGCTTGGTCGGATCTCCTTCGTAAATATAATGCAGATGTACACCTGCACCACTCTTACTGAGCTCGGCATACGTCGGAGGCCACTTGCTGGCTGCTTCCAGGTTCTTTTCCAACGACTTCGATCCGTCTGGGTTTTTCAGATCAAAGTCTATGACAATATGGTTCTCAGGAATCTTGACATAGTGAAGCTTGCTTGTGTCTATGTCTTTAAGTGTTGTTTTGCAGTTGGCCCACTTAGCTCTTGGGTTTCCATCTTTGTTGGCTAACTGCGCTGGGTAGTCTTTACAGAGTTTATCGAATAGTGAATTGCTGCTGTCAAATATCAATGACGGTTTAGGCTTCTTTGACAGGCTGCTATTAAACCTCGACGTAATGAAACCGGAATAGTACTTGTTGATGTGCTTTCCATCGATCATTGTCTGATCTTTGAAACTCTTAAAATAATTCTTAAGCTCTTCCCTAAACTTGTACATCGGCAAAGGATGATCGATCATAGCATCACTGCAATATTCTTTGTATAATGTCCATGCTGACTTAAGAGAAACTCCATCATACATTGTGAATTTGTCATAACAATTTTCAACATAGTTGTAAAACACATCAGTCTTGAACATCATTTCGAGCGGCCGATAAGTGTCATAGTAATACTTGCCAAGCCGCTCATAAGTTTCCATGCAATGATTCGCAATCTCTCCAAGTTCAAAATCTATTCTCTTCAACAACTCTGTAAAGTGTGCATGTGGTATCTTTCGCCCACTAGGTCTAACGTCTATTAGTCTTCGAATGATTCCTGACTTGGCATCTGTAATTTTTACGGGCTGATTTGTGCCCATAAACAAGAAGCACTTAATCTTTGATGGATACGGTCTAATATACTTTCCATTGATCATAATGGTTTCGTGAGACACAATACTGTTAACCTTTGTGTTGTCTTCGATCTTTGACAGATCACCATCATGCTGAATTGCAATCAAAGGATTATCTTTAAACGCATCTGTTGCAAACTGATTGCTTCTGGAAGCTAATTCCTTTGCATCAAATGTCGTCGTATATCCTTCGAACAATTTTGCAATGATGTCCAACACCGTAGACTTTCCGGTTCCAGCTTCACCATATAAGACAATGAACTTCTGA
>CAMJFV010000264.1 GCA_946405045.1 uncultured Bacteroidales bacterium
TCACAGAAGAAGGACAGTATTGGGTATGGGATTACTCAGATATCAACAATCCTGTAAAAGTAGAGAAAACAACAAAAAATGGCTGGACATACGGATTGTCTGCCGAAGAAGAAATATTTCTTGCTGCTTCATATCCAGAGGATGGTATGCCTTATGATGAGGGAACGTATTCTGTCGCTGCCAATGTGACTTGTGAGTACGATGGTGCTACTGATGGAACAATATGGGGATGGCAGGCATATACATTTAATGGAAAAACTCCAACGGAAAATGGGTATACTTTTGCTCCAGACCATACATATGGAGGCTCTGCATATGGAGCGATGTTGTTCTTGAATTGTGGTAATGAGCCTGACTCAACAATATATGAAAGGACAATAGATAATCTACCTGAAAAAGAACTCACTGTAAAATGTTATGTGAATAATTGGTCTGGTTCTGAAAATCCAGTTGAATTATATATAAGAATTACAGATTTGAATTCAGGTGATGTGGTTGAGTCAAAGCCTGTAAAACGTTATTCTACAACGAGTGGACTTGATTGGGTTGAGGCATCGGCAAAAATTTCTTTGACTGGCTCTAAAATGAAACTTGAGATTGTATCTAAAGTAGGAGGCCAAATGTATAATGAGCATGGAAACGACTTGCTTTTGGATGATATCCAGATCTGGACATGCGATGATGACACTACAAAACCAAACATCTCTGATTGCCCTATCATAGGACAAACTTCGGAGTGTGTGGGTGGAAAAAAGGCTACATTCGGATTGAAAGATACATACACTGATTGTACATATCAATGGTATAAGGATGGCAAGGCAATTCGTGGAGCGACAGAACCTTCATATACTCATACTACTGGTAATGTGGATGAGCAGGAATATGAGTTTTATTGTGAAATCACTACAGCAACAGGAGAAAAGGGTAAGTCTAAGACTTGGAAGTTTAAGGATAGATTATGCTGCATGGATGACAAGGGCTCTCCTATAGGCGAAAAGTTGATATGGCAGGATGATTTTGGAACATTCACAGAAGAAGGACAGTATTGGGTATGGGATTACTCAGATATCAACAATCCTGTTAAGGTAGAGAAAACGACTAAAGATGGTTGGACATACGAATTGCCGTATGAGATACCAGGTGCTGAATATGTATCAGAGGTGTTTGCTGAAGGAACATATTCGGTCGCTGCCAATGTGACTTGTGTTTGGGATGACGCTACTGAAGGAACAAAGTGGGAATGGCAGGCATACACATTCAATGGAGAAACACCTAAGAAGAATGGATATACATTTGCTCCAGACCATACATACCAAGGAACTGAATATGGTGCGATGTTGTTCTTGAATTGTGCTAATGAAGCTAATACTGTAATTTATGAAAGAACAATCACAAACCTAAGCGAAGGAGAGTACACTGCTAAATGTTATATCAACAACTGGTCGCAATCAACTCTTCCAGTTGCAATAGCGATTCGTGTCACTGATTTGAATTCGGCATATTCATATACTTCTGAGACTATAGAGCGATATTCTGTAGGTGAAGGCGTAGATTGGAAAGAGGTGTCTGCAAAAATACTTTTGACTGGAGATAAGCCAGGTTTGAAACTAGAAATTATCTCAGTTGCAGGAGGAGATAGGATAAATAAGGATGGTAATGATTTGCTTTTGGACGATATTCAGCTATGGACATGTGATCCAGGATCTTTATCTACAGTTGAGTCTATCGCAGCTAATGATGACGAGATTGTCAATGTCTATACAATCTCTGGAGCATTGGTGAAATCTAACGTCAAGAAATCAGAGGCATTGAAAGGATTGTCTAATGGTTCTTATATCGTAGGCAATCAAAAGGTGGTTGTCAGATAAGGAAGATATTTTTCCTTGAATAGAACGTATAAACAAAAAAAGACGGATTATTCCGTCTTTTTTTGTTTATAGCATTTAGCATTTAGCATTTAGCATTTAGCATTTAGCATTTAGCATTTCTAATTCATCATTTTCACCTGTCTTGCCAGGAAGTGCAGTCGGTTGAGCACGTTCACTTCACTTACACCACCGTCGAAATCAAGGAACAACAGATTCATATCTGGGTAGAGTTTCTTCACTTTCCTCTCCACTCCCTTGCTTATCACATGGTTGGCGATACATCCGAATGGTTGTAGGCTGACGGCTGCGTTGATGCCTCGTTGGGCAAACGAAACAAACTCGGCTGGAATCAACCATCCTTCTCCAAACTGTGCTGCTGGACAAACAATTTTGGCCGCATTCTCCATCTCGTGGTTGATATCCGCACTCTTCTCGTAGTATCTGAATGCCGACGCTGCTTTGTCAAATTCGTTCAGCAGGCTGACAAGTTTCTTCTCCAATACGTTGTTGATCATGCGTCGCCAGATCGACACTTTCTCAAGATTGTTTTTCCTGTTGAACTTCGCGTTAGGGAAGTATTGGCTGAAAAACTCTATTATGCTTGGTATCACCGGCTCGATGCCTTCGCTTACCAACCAATCCACTACATGCTGGTTTCCAAAACTGTTGTATTTTATGAATATCTCTCCGACAACTCCGATGCGTGGCACTTTTTTGTCTGATGCCGCAGCGTTGAATTCAATTGCCGCCTCACGCAAAAGTTTTAGCGTGGCTCTTTTGTCCCCATCCTTTGAAATGGCGATGTATTTTTCTATGTACTTGTCCTTCAAAGATTTTGCCTTGCCTTCCTCTTTTTCTCTTACGGCTGTGGCATAATACATCTTTGCGATTGCCTCGACGAATAGGACGGAGTAGAGGATAGGGAGGATGGCTTTCTTGATGTTTGGCGTAAATCCACTCTGCTCGTTGATTGTGTTCATCACAGAAATAGACACTACAGGGATATTGTCATATCCAGCTGCAAGCAAAGCTTTTTTGATTAGTGCAATGTAGTTCGTCGCACGACACTGACCTCCTGTTTGTGTGATTGCGAATGCTATATTGTTAAGGTCGTATTTGCCACTTCGCAGTGCTGTTATTACGTCTCCGACTACAAGAGTGGCTGGATAGCAAACCTCATTGTTGGCATATTGCAAACCAGCTTTCGCACTTTCAGGTGTGCCAGGAGGCAAGCACTCTACCTCATATCCCATCAGCTCAAACATAGGTGGCATGATAGGAGTGTGGAATTCCGAAAAATATGGCAACAACACCTTTCTCTTCTTGTCGAGTACTGTGAATTCAGGTGTCGTCTTGAATTCTTTCTTTATGGCATCTTTGTGGCGTTTGAATTTGATGCTTTCCACCAAACTGCGGATTCTCAAACGTAGAGATCCGGCATTATTCACGTCGTCTACTTTAAGAATCGTGTGGTTTTTCCCATAGCGACGCAATACGTCTCCTACTTCGTCAAGTATGAATGCGTCCGGACCGCAACCGAAGTTTGTCAGTTGCACGAAATGGATGTTGTCTTTGCTTTCAGCCACCATTTTTGCCGCACGCATGATGCGGTTCATGTAACTCCACTGTGGGATGATGTGGGTGTCTTTTGTTGAATCCTCCACACCTCTCGCCACATCTTCCGTCACCACATCAATTCCGAATGATGTCATGATTTCCGACACTTTGTGTTGGATGAGCGGATCGTTGTGATATGGTCGGCCGGCAAGCAGAATCACCATACGGTCGTTTTGCTTTGCTTTTTGAAGCGTTTGCTGGGCCTTTTCTGCTAAGGTGTTTTCAAATGAGTTCTCTGCGTTGATAGCCGCGATGAACGCCTCCTTAAACGTCTTTTCTGAAAAGTCTTTTCCTAAAATCTCCTTCAGATATGATTTCAAAGCCTTTTTCAAAAGTTTTTCATCCTTAAAGGAGACGACGGGACTATCCACTGGAATATTGCTTTTCTCGGCAGGATCGATGGCTGATTTGATCACGTCACTATATCCTGCCACAATAGGGCAGTTGTATGTGTTGTTCTCATGCTTGCAATC
>CAMJFV010000265.1 GCA_946405045.1 uncultured Bacteroidales bacterium
TCTACAAACACATTCCCTACATGGTCTCTTGCGCAGCCATTCCGTTTGCTATGTCACAACGGTGAGATCAACACAGTGAGAGGAAACAGAAACTGGATGAAAGCTCGTGAGTCGGTGCTTAACTCAGGTCTTCTTGGTGATATCTCAGGCATCCGTCCAATCGTGCAGCCAAATATGAGTGACTCTGCATCTTTGGATAATGTGTTCGAGTTCTTCGTGATGAGCGGACTTTCTTTGCCACACGCAATGGCTTTGCTTGTGCCAGAGAGCTTCAACGACAAGAACCCTATCAGCGACGACCTAAAGGCATTCTATGAATACCATTCAATTTTGATGGAGCCATGGGATGGTCCTGCAGCCTTGATGTTCTCGGATGGACGTTATGCAGGAGGTATGCTCGACAGAAATGGTCTTCGTCCATCAAGATATTTGATCACCAACAACGACATGATGGTTGTCGCTTCGGAAGTCGGTGTTCTTGATTTTGATCCAAGCGAGATCAAGCAGAAGGGCAGACTTCAGCCTGGTAAGATCTTGATGATCGATACAGAAGAGGGTAAGATTTACTACGATGGTGATTTGAAGGCACAGCTTGCTGCTGAACACCCATATAGAGATTGGTTGCACACTAACCGTATTCAGCTTGAGAAGTTGAAGAGCGGACGTAAGGTTACCAATTCCGTCGCAAATTATAAGAGCAAACTTTTGAACTTTGGATTCGCTAAGGAAGATATCGAAAAGACAATCATTCCTATGGCAGTCAACGGTGCTGAGCCAGTCGCAGCGATGGGTAATGATACTCCACTTGCTGTCATCTCAGATCGTCCACAGATTTTCTTCAACTACTTCCGCCAGCAGTTCGCTCAGGTCACCAACCCTGCCATCGACCCTATCCGTGAGGAGCTTGTGATGAGTTTGACTGAGTATATCGGTAAGGTAGGACCTGGTATTTTGAATCCAGATGAGAGCAACTGTAAGATGGTGCGTCTTCCTCATCCAATCCTTTCAAATGCTGAACTTGATATTCTTTGCAATATCCGTTACAAGGGATTCGTCACTACTAAACTTCCTATGTTGTTCGAAGCTAGCAAGGGAGAGGAAGGGCTTAAAGAGGCTCTAGACGATCTTTGTAAGAGTGCAGAGGAGAGCGTAGATAAGGGTATTAATTATATCATCCTTTCGGATAGAGACGTTGATGAGAAACATGCGGTTATCCCATGTTTGCTTGCAGTCTCAGCCGTTCACCACTATTTGATCAGTGTCGGCAAGCGAGTTCAGACGGCTTTGATCGTTGAGTCTGGTGAGATCCGTGAAGTGATGCATGCGGCATTGCTTCTTGGTTATGGAGCTTCAGCATTGAATCCATATATGACATTCGCTGTTCTTGAAGAACTTGTGAAGAACAAGGAGATTCAGGAGGATTTCGCTACAGCAGAGCACAATTATATCAAGGCTGTATGCAAGGGTCTTTACAAGATCATGTCTAAGATGGGTATCTCAACTATCCGTTCTTACCGTGGTGCTAAGATCTTTGAGAGCATCGGTTTGAGCGAGAGCTTGTTGAGATCTTACTTCGGAACAGAAATTTCTACTATCGGTGGTATCGGTTTGAAGCAGATCGCAGACGACGCAATCAAACTTCACGATATCGCGATGAAGGCTACAGACGAGGATATGGTTCCAGATTCTGGTTTGTTCGCTTACAGAAAAGATGGTATCGCACACGCTTGGAATCCAGAGACAATCTCAACTCTACAGATTGCGACTCGTATGGGTTCTTACAAGAAATATAAAGAGTATACAAATTACGTAGATAATAAGGAGAAGCAGATTTTCATCCGTGACTTCTTCAATTTCAAGAAAGCTGCCAAGCCAATCTCTGTCGACGAGGTTGAACCAGTTGAGAGCATTGTAAAGCATTTTGTCACAGGTGCCATGTCGTTCGGAGCTATCTCTATTGAGGCTCACGAGGCTATCGCTCTTGCGATGAATAAACTTGGAACACGTTCAAACACAGGTGAAGGTGGTGAGGACAACGCACGTTACCACTCAAGTGTTGACGGAGTGAGCTTGTCATCAAAGACAAAGCAGATCGCTTCTGGTCGTTTCGGTGTCACAGCTGAGTATCTTGTGAACGCAGAGGAGATTCAGATCAAGGTGGCTCAGGGAGCTAAACCTGGAGAGGGTGGTCAGTTGCCAGGATTCAAGGTAAATGAGGTCATTGCCAAGACTCGTAACTCAATTCCTGGAATCTCACTTATTTCTCCTCCACCTCATCACGATATCTACTCAATCGAGGACCTTGCACAGTTGATCTTCGACTTGAAGAATATCAATCCTACAGCTGCTGTTTCAGTCAAGCTTGTTGCTGAGAGCGGTGTAGGTACAATCGCAGCTGGTGTGGCTAAGGCTAACGCTGATTTGATTGTTATCTCTGGTGCAGAAGGTGGTACGGGAGCATCTCCAGCCTCTTCAATGAGATTCGCTGGTATCTCTCCAGAAATCGGTCTTGCAGAGACTCAGCAGACATTGGTTTTGAATGGTCTACGTGGTCGTGTACGTTTGCAGACAGATGGTCAGTTGAAGACTGGTCGTGATGTGATTCTAACTGCACTTCTTGGTGCTGACGAGTTCAGCTTCGGAACACTTCCTTTGATTGTATTAGGATGTGTGATGATGAGAAAGTGTAACACAAATACATGTCCTGTAGGAGTCGCTACTCAGGATCCTAAACTTCGTGAAAGATTCAGAGGTCGTTCAGAGTATCTTGTTAACTACTTCACTTTCTTGGCTCAGGAGGTTCGTGAGTATCTTGCAGAGATGGGATTCAAGAAGTTTGAGGATATCATCGGACATACCGAGTTGATTGAGATCAAACCAATGGATAACGATAAACACAAGACTTTGGATTTCTCTCGTCTACTTGCACGAGTTGACAGCAAAGAGTCTTTGTGCTGGGATCACAGAGCATTCACTAAGGTTGAGGGTGTTAAGGATTTCGAGATTCTTGCTCAGGCTAAGGACGCTATTGAGAAGAAGCAGGAGGTTAACCTCGATTTCGCTATCAAGAATACAGACCGTGCTGTAGGTACAATGCTTTCTGGTGCGATCGCACAGAAGTATGGCGAGGCTGGTCTTGCTGATTCTACAATCAATATCAAGTTCAAGGGTTCTGCCGGTCAGTCGTTTGGAGCATTCCTTGCTAAGGGAGTAAACTTCAAACTTGAGGGTGAGACTAACGACTACTTCGGAAAAGGTCTTTCTGGAGGTCGTATATCGATCCTTCCTCCAGTACGAAGCAGTTTCGAGGCTGACAAGAATATCATCGCTGGTAACACAGGTTTGTATGGTGCGACAACAGGTGAGCTTTATGTCAATGGTCGTGTAGGAGAGCGTTTTGCAGTTCGTAACTCAGGAGCTATCGCAGTAATCGAGGGAGCAGGCGACCACTGCTGTGAGTATATGACAGGCGGTCGTGTTGTTGTGCTTGGCCGCACAGGGCGAAACTTTGCTGCCGGTATGAGCGGTGGCGTGGCCTACGTTTACGACCCCACACACGATTTCGACTATTTCTGCAACATGGATATGGTGGAACTCGGTCTCGTAGAAGACAGCGTTTCACGCAAGGAACTGCTTGAGCTCGTCCGCCAGCACTACCTGCACACGGGTTCTGTCCTCGCCGGACGTATGCTCGACGACTGGCAGCGCTACGTTCAGGACTTCATCCAAGTGGTGCCCATTGAATACAAACGTGTGCTGCAGGAAGAACAATTCAAGAAACTACAAGACAAGATTGCAGACATTCAACGAGATTATTAAGACAATGGGAAACCCGAAAGCATTTATGGAAATACACCGCCAAGAGGCTGGTTATCGTCCGATACAAGATAGAATACACGACTTCAGCGAAGTAGAACAGACGCTCAACACTCGC
>CAMJFV010000266.1 GCA_946405045.1 uncultured Bacteroidales bacterium
GGCCACGATGTGACTGCCAGCAACGGTTCGCTCGCCGACGGAGTGTACGTGGTGGTGGCTGACGGCAACGTCGCTAAGGTAATTGTGAAATAAACGGAGATGCTCTCCTGTATCGATAGCGATAAATGTGGTTGATGTGAGCAACTACATCATTACAATATCCTCCGTGATTGAATTTCAGTCACGGAGGTTTTTATTCTTATGCTGATAAAGTTTGTGCCAGACCAATATTTTGTTGTTGCAAAATTTTGAATTTAAAATTCAATTTATGATATTTGAGTATGTGAAACCTAAATTCTAATGCTATGATATTAATGATTCTTCAACTATTGGTCGTATTGATAGCGCTATATGTGGGCTCCAGATACGGCTCTTTGGCACTAGGAGCTATTTCAGGTATAGGCCTGGCGATTCTTGTTTTGGGCTTTAATCTAAAACCTGGAACTCCTCCTACAGATGTGATCTATATAATTATTGCGGCTGTCACTTGCGCGGGTATGCTGCAAGCTGCTGGAGGTATGGACTGGATGATTCAATTGGCGGAAAAAGTTTTGCGAAGTCGTCCAAACAGCATCACATTCCTTGCTCCTATCTGTACGTTCTTCCTGACAGTGATGGTTGGAACTGGTCACGTCGTCTATACTTTGATGCCGATCATTTGTGATATCTCGTTGAAACAAGGAATCCGTCCGGAACGACCTTGTGGTGTGGCTTCTATTGCGAGTCAGGTTGGTATCACATGTTCCCCTATCGCAGCGGCTGTAGCGTCGTTTGTGACTATCTCCCATGCGGCTGGTTTTGAGATCAGCAACCTTGAAGTGATCGCCATCACGATTCCGGCTTGTCTTTGTGGATTGATGTGCGCAGCAGCAGCGTCTTACAAACGAGGATTGGACCTTGACAAAGATCCTCAATTTCAGGCACGTTGCAAGGATCCTGAGACCTACAAATACATGTATGGCAACAATGCCACATTGCTCGACAAAGAGATCAGCAAAGAGGCTAAATGGAGCGTATACATCTTCATGGGTGCTCTCGCTTTGATCGTTTTGTTCTCTGTATGCCAAATCCTAGGTCATGACATCCGTCCATCATTCCCAGTTGTGAAGGATGGGGTAGAGAAGATGGTTCCGATTGGAATGAACATCATTATCCAGATTGTGATGATTGCTGCAGCTGCGTTGATGATTCTCGTCGCAAAAGCAGAACCTAAAAAGGCTATGCAGGGTTCAGTATGGCAGTCTGGAATGGTTGCCGTCGTCGCCATTTATGGAATCGCATGGCTTGCTGACACCTATTTCGGCAATTATATGGGAGAGATGAAGGGAGCTCTGGGCAGTATTGTGGAGCAGTATCCATGGGCGATAGCACTTGTGTTCTTTGCGGTATCAGTGCTTATCAATTCGCAGGGAGCGGTGGTTGTGTCGATGCTTCCACTTGCTTATTCACTCGGAATACCAGGACCTGTATTGCTTGGACTGCTTCCGTCAGTCTACGGATATTTCTTTATCCCTAATTATCCGTCAGATATCGCCACGGTGAATTTCGACCGTTCCGGCACTACCGTCATCGGAAAATATCTGTTAAACCACTCATTCATGATGCCTGGACTAATCAGTGTGACGGTGTCATGTATTATGGGATATGCGTTGACGATGATGATTTATTAAATGAGACATTTTAATATGAAAGCCGTGACTGAAACTCAGTCACGGCTTTTTTATAGATGTCAGACATAAATTTTGTCGTCGCTAAATTTAGAGCTTGGATGGATTCTCTTGTATTCGAGGGTTATTATTTTTTCTTGTATTTTCCATCTTTAAACTTCATCAGATAGCTGTTTTTTTTGCTGGAACCGTCTATTATTTCATTACTCTCTGCATTTATTTGTTCGTGCCATTTGTATTCTGTGACAACGAGGTCAAAATATCCATTGGTTTTTGTGTCTGATGTCTTGAAGGTTTTGTTTGTGCCTTCACAATCTTCATGATCAGATATATGTTTCCTGCAGGTGTAAAAATTTAGATCGTCAGACAACACATGTCTGATTGAGTTAGGAGAGACTGCGATGAAAACAATTCTACTTTCTGACATGTGGTCTTCGAAACTAAAATTGCTGGCACTGACTTTATGACTGTATGCTATAGTAGTGTCATTTAGAATATAACACGTATCTAGCCATTGACAGTCAGGTTTGTCGTTTAGAGGAGACACATTGAATCCTTCGATTATTGTAGAATCTATGAGTCTACTTTCCCCATTATCGTATTTGTAGAGATATAGGGTGGTTGTATCATTATATTGTTCTTCTTCGGTGTTGATAGACTCTTTGATATAGAAAATCTCGCCATTGGGGAGAGTGTCTAAAATACTATATTGTAATGTGTCAAAAGAGAGAGAATCTTTATCTGAAATAAGACTGTCTTTTGCCTCGTTTGTTATGATAGAATCCTTTTCTGTGTTGACTTCGTTTTTGTTCGTTTTGACGTCCGTACAGGCCGAAAAACAGATTGATAATATAATTCCGTATATGTATTTGTTCATGCTTGTAAACTGTCTAATATGTCACAAATTAAAAAATATCTATAGTGATCGCATGCAAATATATGAATGTTTCAACAAAAACAGAAAAGTCTTGGAGATATTAAGCTATTCTGAGATTCTTATATTTACGTTTATATCATATGTCAGATGTCGTGATATTTGCTTTTGGTGGATTTGTAGCGTCTTCCAGACGCACGATATATCCACGTTTTTTCATAACCATACACATAATCCGCTTCGTTCTTTATGTGCACGGTTACTAATATGGCGTCTTCCAGACGCATCTATCAAATGGATAAACCACATAAACAAAAAAGGCATCAGATTGCTCTGACGCCTTTTCTTATTTTGGATTTAATTATTATCCTTGGTCTCCGCCACCATTGTTGTTATTGTGGTGATGGTGGTGAGGTCGCTCAGGACGGTCGCCTCTCTCAGGACGCTCTCCCTCAACACGCTCTGGACGTGGAAGCAATGCTTTGTGTGAAAGCTTGAACTTGCCACTCTTCTGGTCGATGTCAAGAAGCTTGACTGAGATTGTGTCACCTTCCTTGATGCCTGTCTGCTCCATTGTCTCGAATCTCTTCCACTCGATCTCTGAGATGTGAAGAAGACCTTCCTTACCTGGCATAAACTCTACGAATGCTCCGTATGGCATGATGCTCTTAACCTTTGCGTCGTATGTCTCGCCAACCTCTGGAACTGCTACGATAGCCTTGATTCTGCTCAATGCTGCGTCGATAGCTGTCTTGTTAGAAGCACTTACTTCGATGTGTCCCTTACCGTCTACTTCATCGATAGAAACTACAGCGCCAGACTTCTCCTGGATGTCCTGGATAATCTTTCCGCCAGGTCCGATCACTGCACCGATAAGCTCCTTAGGAATGTCCATAGTGACGATGCGTGGTGCATGCTCCTTAAGATCTGGACGTACCTCTGGAATTGTCTCAAGAATCTTGCCTAGGATGTGAAGTCTTCCTTCCTTAGCCTGTGCAAGTGCCTTCTCGATAACTTCGTAAGACAATCCGTCTACCTTGATATCCATCTGTGTCGCTGTGATACCATCCTTAGTACCTGTTACCTTGAAGTCCATATCACCTAGGTGGTCCTCATCTCCAAGAATATCTGAAAGGATAGCGTACTTACCGTAGCAGTTTCCACCGTCTGCGATAAGTCCCATTGCGATACCTGCAACTGGTTTCTTGATCTTAACACCGGCATCCATCAATGAAAGTGTACCAGCACAAACTGTTGCCATTGATGAAGAACCGTTACTCTCCATGATGTCTGAAACTACACGTACGCAGTATGGATAATCTTCAGGAATCATGCCCTTAAGAGCTCTCCATGCCAAGTGTCCGT
>CAMJFV010000267.1 GCA_946405045.1 uncultured Bacteroidales bacterium
TATATATATACTTATAATGATTCTATATCATTCCCTGTTTCTTATAATATAGATGAGATTGTTGTTGTCGGTTATGGTGTGGCCCACAAAAAAGATTTGACGGGAGCTAATGCGACTCTTTCTCCTTCTCAGTCGGTCCAAGGTGAAAATGGCAATGTTGAAAATGCGATCCAAGGTAAGATTGCAGGTGTCGATGTGTCGATGAGTGAGGGTGGCGAAATGGGTGAGGTCGAGATTACAGTGCGTGGCGGAACTTCCATCACAGGTAATAATGCTCCTTTATATATAGTGGATGGTTTTCCCGTCGACAATATTTCCAATATATCTCCTTCCGACATTGAGAGGATAGATGTGTTGAAAGACGCTGCCGCTGCTGCGGTCTATGGAGCGCGATCTGCTTCTGGTGTTGTGTTGGTCACTACAAAGAGAGCAAAAGAGAATGGACTGAAGACATCGTATAAATCTCAATACGGATTCCGTACTTTTAAAAATAAACTGAAGGTTTTGTCGCCATACGATTATGCGAAGTTCTGTTATGAGACGGCTGCGATGAAGAGTGAGGAAGCATTGGAATCATTTACTTCCGTGTATGGCACTTACGATGAACTTACCAAATATCAGTCGGTCGCGCAGAATGATTGGGTAGAGCAATTGTTCGGTGAAAACGGATTCTTTATGAATCAGTCTGTTATCACGACTTATAAAAACGACAAAACAGCATTCAAAATAGCATACGATTTCAATGATAACAATGGAATTGTTGTCGGGCAGAATTCGCGTCGACATAATTTTGGCGTGAATATCAATCATGAGGTGTCAAAAAATTTGTTGTTTGATTTGAAAACCTCATATTTTAATAAGGTGCAGAATGGTGCGGGAGTCTCGACGGAAGGCAGCAACACGGATGCCCGCTTGAGAAACGCATTCCTTTATTCGCCTTTGAATATTGAAGACGTGGATGAGTTTGAGACTGTGTCGAGCACGTATAATCCTGTCGAGGTGAACAATGCTGACTATCGTAAGCAAACACAGAATGGAGTGAAAGGCGATTTGGGTGTTACGATTTCTCCCGTCTCATTTTTCAATTTAAATTCACAGATTGGAGTGGATGGTCTGTTCCGTGAGACGGATCGTTGTTATGGAGTCGGCACGTCGCAGGCTTTGAAGAACGGAAATGCTCCAATGGCATCTGTTCTCAACCTACGTCAGTCTACTTTCAGAAATTCCAACACTGCACATTTTTATCCTTTGCAGAAACTGAAACGTCATTCTTTAACATTACTTGTCGGAGAAGAATTTATAAAGAAGAAAGAAAGCTATATTCAAAGCGAAAGCAGATATTTCCCTGAATATTTGAATGCTGAGCAGTGTATTGCCAACATGAGTCTTGGTACTCCGCAACCGTCCAATTCAGCAGTCTTGCCTAATGATGTGATTTTGTCGTATTTTGGACGTGCAAACTATTCTTTTAAGGAAAGATATTTGTTTTCAGCCACTTACAGAGCCGACAGATCAAGCAAATTTGCGTCGGACAAACAGTGGGGATATTTTCCATCAGCTTCGGTTGGCTGGAGAATCAGTGAAGAGGATTTTATCGCTCAATCTTCAGTATCAAAAGTTTTAAACAATGCGAAATTGAGATACAGTATCGGTGCGACGGGAAACAACCGCATCAGCAATAATCTTTACCAGCAGGTCTACTCGTCGCCATCAGATGCCGACGGAGTGTTAGAGATTGATGGAGAATATCTCTCATATCTGAAGACGGGAGAATATAAACCAAATCCTGATCTTACTTGGGAGACAACAGTTTCACGCAATATCGGTCTTGATTTTGGTTTACTAAACAATCGAATCCAGCTGACATTTGATATCTATCGCAATACCACTGAGGATTTGCTTTTGCAGACAAAACTGCCATACTCTTCTGGATACACTTACATGATGAGGAATGTCGGATCGACAGAGAATAAGGGAGTGGAGTTGTCGTTGAATGTAGGTGTTGTAAACAAAAAGAATTTCAAGTTCGACATTGACTTTAATATCGCTTTCGCGGATACGAAGATCAAAAGCTTAGGAGAAGAGGACAAGATGGAGATGTCGTCCGGCTGGGCTGGTTCGGAGATCACGGGAGATTATATCCTTGAGGTTGGGGAGAGCATAGGCAGAATGTATGGGTATGAGACGGATGGCTGGTATACGGTGGATGATTTTGAGTATGAAGACGGTACATATAAATTAAAAGAAGGCATTGTTTCAGATGCTACATTGTTGGCTGGCACTATCCGTCCCGGATCATTGCGTTTGAAGGATCAGAATGGCGACGGTACGATCGATGAATATGATAAGGTGGTGATAGGCAACGCATTGCCGAAGCATACAGGAGGATTAGGATTGAATTTCAAGATCTGGAGCTTTGACTTGTCTGCCGATTTCTATTGGAAATATGGAGGAGACGTGTATAATGCCAATAAAATAGAGAATACCACGACCAATAAATACTCATATAGAAATATGTCTGCGGATGTGGAAGGTTGTTGGACATATTTAAATAGTGAGGGTGGGTTAGCGTCGCCAGAGGAGATGGCACTGATAAATGCAGATGCCTCAATGTGGTCGCCGATAATGGCGAGGTATGTGTTCCATTCATGGGCTGTTGAAGACGGTTCGTTCCTTCGTCTGAAGCAGTTGACATTGGGCTATACGTTGCCAGACAAGGTGGTGAAGAAGGCGAATCTGTCGAGGGCACGTGTGTATGCCTCCGCCAACAACCTTTTCTGCTGGACAAAATACAGCGGTTTCGATCCTGAGGTCAGTGTGAGAAGAGCAACGTCGGCTACCCCTTCTGTGGATTATTCCGCGTATCCGAGAAGTACGGCATTCGCATTTGGATTGGATGTTGATTTTTAGATGAAACATTTAAACGTAATTTTTTGTAAATTGTTACATTTACGCCTCTGTTTTTGTACATTTTTAAATGATTTTCATGCTTTTTTTTCAGTTATTTGTTTTTTTTAACATTTTTTTATTAGTATTGCAAAGTATTCCAATTTTTGGATGCAGTGTTTTTAATAGGGTATTTAGTTAGTCCTTTCGGACCCAATGTGGACACATTATGATAAAAACCGAGATTCAAAATTCAGCTATGCTGAAGCGGGCGAAATTTAGATATGTGGTTTGCTTGCTACTATTTTTATTATCTTCAGTAAAGGTTTCTGCAAGAGATGTGGGAGCCCCTAATATCGATTTCTCTGACGGAAATTTCAATGGTTGGACGATGCAAACGGGAAGTTTTTATCGTCAGGCAGATAGCACATGCACATATGATTGGGATGGAGACATAGTGACGAGACAGAATGATCGTTTCAAACTTATAAATTCTGCGATTTCAGATGATGATCCGATTGTCAAATGTGATGATTTTAAGGAGAATCCATTTTCGGATGGTGCTATTACTATGCGAATAGGAACTCCTGGATATTCAACTGGTGCGGAAGGAAATGGAACCGCTAAGGCTGCGGCGGAAAGAGCGACATATAAGTTTGTCGTTACGAATGAATCAAAAGCCTTGATAGTAAATTTTGCTTGTGTATTACACGATCCTACACAAGGTGCTGCAGAACATACTGGAGAGCAAATCCCTCATTTTGGAATGAACGTAGAGTTTAAGAGTCCGAGTGGAGTCGTTTCTACGGAGGCATGTGCAAGGTTTGAAAGTACGGCCAACAAAACAGCCACGTACTTGAAGTTGCCAACAAATCCATGTCCTTATTCAGATGCCCCTAAAATGTTGACG
The DNA here is from genome assembly GCA_946405045.1 of uncultured Bacteroidales bacterium. Lineage (GTDB taxonomy): Bacteria > Bacteroidota > Bacteroidia > Bacteroidales > Paludibacteraceae > UBA1723. The sequence goes on from CAMJFV010000267.1 coordinate 3,797, forward strand.
GAGTACCCTTATTTACCTTGGACATCAACAATTTATGATTTGACTAACAAGGTCGGTTATGAGGTGACTGTCACATTTCAAACCCATGACTGTTTGCGTGTGCGAA
>CAMJFV010000268.1 GCA_946405045.1 uncultured Bacteroidales bacterium
TTTTCCCATGTCTCTTTGTTTGTTCCCACTATATCATACCTATCCATACATTCTTTCATGAGTCATGGCTACATAGGCAGCATCCATTTCCAAAGTGGCACGACCTCTATTTCTGTGTCGTTGACATAAATTGTTTTCTCCTCACTATAAGTCACAATCTGGAGTTTTTTGTATGGAAATCTTTTTGCCAAAGTCACAAGTGATTTTGTCTCTCGCTTAAATGTGTCCGACTCCTCATCTCCAAGAGTATAGCACACCTGAATAGCGATCTCTTTTTCTGGAATCACAAAATCGACCTCTACATTATAGTTGTAGAAGTATACTCTATCATCCATACCATACCTTCTCATCAATGTCAACGCTACCACATTTTCAAGTTGAGAAGTCAAACAATCAAACGTCAACAAATTTATGATTCCATTATCAATAAAATAATATTTCTGGTTTGTCTCTCTTTCTGTAAAATTGTCCGCAAAATTCTTCATTGGGAGAATCAAAAACGAATCTTTTGCATATTCAGCATAATTTATCACTGTATTTTTCGACACCTTTGTGCCCACAGAGTTTATTATATTGGTAAGTCTCGTCAGTGCAATCGGTTGCTTGACACTCTCCGCCATCTTAATAAACAAAAGTCGCAATGCACTTGAATTCTCCAGTTTGTTTCTCATTGCTATATCGCCAAGAAATATCTTTTGATATAATGAGATAAGATAATCTCTTTTTTCAGGATAAGTGGCACATTCAGGGAAACCTCCATGTCGCACATATTCATCCAACATCTTCTCCCGCATATCCACATCAAAAAATATACTGTCTGTGTCTACACCATTCGCATTTAAGTATTCGTCCCAACCATAAGGAAATACATTCTGGATGACGTATCTTCCTCCTAGTGTAGTGGAGACATCTGAACTGAGCATCTTTGCGTTTGAGCCTGTTATATACACCATATATTTATGGTCAGCCAATCGTCTTGCAAATTTATCCCATCCTTCAATGTTCTGCACCTCATCTAAAAAAAGAATCGGATCATGGCCGCCCATTTCTTTGTGGACGGTCAGAATCATATCGAAATCATGTACATCAAAACCAAATAGGCGGTCATCCTCGAAATTAATATATAGCATATCATCCCATGTCTTGCCTTTTGACAAAAGATCCTGCATTCTCTGAAACATCAGGAAAGATTTTCCTGCACGTCTGACGCCAACAAAGACATAACGCAACTCATCACGAAGAGCAACGTCTCTTTCGATAACTCTCATATTGGCAACCATTTTACGATTGTCCAGCAATATTTCTTTTAATGCACCTTTTTCTACCATTTGAGTATTTTTTTTACACGCCAAAAATATGTCAATTTTGGCTAATACACAAGCCAATATTAAAATTTATCAAATTTTGGCTAACGAATTAGCCAAAATTAAAGTTTATTGAATTTTGGTCAGTCGATTAGCCAATATTCACCAAACAGAAAGGTTTCGTATAATCTTAGAGGGCTAGAAAACAACATGGTTTGGGTTAATATACTCGTTCCCTGTTTCTCATTGATTTATCTTACAGCCCAGTAGAATTTCAGTTCTTCTCCACACTCCTCCCACACGTCTCCACAAATTGTTACAAAAATTTTCATTTACACTTTAAAAAAACTAATTTTGCAAACAAATTGCGATTCTACACGAAAAAATATAAAAAAGTTTTAAAATAAAAATGAAGCAATACAAGCTACTTAACAATGTCGTAGGCGGAGTTGTGTTTCTGATCTCTTTGGTCACTTACCTACTCACTATCGAACCGACAGCAAGTTTCTGGGATTGCGGTGAGTTTATCAGTACCGCATATAAGTTAGAAATCGGACATCCACCGGGAGCACCATTCTTTATGTTGATGGCGAGATTCTTTACTCTATTCGCCTCGGATGTCCACGAAGTAGCTAAAATGGTCAATATATTCTCGGCATTCATGTCGGCATTGACTATCCTATTCCTTTTCTGGACAATCACTCATTTGGCAAGACGTTTGGTCATCAAATCTGAGTCTGACTTCACACTTGGCAATATCGTTGCTATTCTTGGAGCAGGCACAGTAGGTGCATTGGCTTACACATTCTCCGACACATTCTGGTTTTCAGCTGTGGAGGCGGAGGTTTACGCCTCATCTTCAATGTTTACAGCCGTTGTATTCTGGGCAATGTTGAAGTGGGAAGACGTTGCAGACCGTCCATACGCCAACAGATGGTTGGTATTGATCGCATACTTGATGGGACTTTCAATAGCAGTCCACCTATTGAACTTGCTTTCAATCCCTGTGCTTGTACTTGTTTACTACTTCAGAAAATTCAAGTTCAGTTGGAAGGGAGTCGGCATCTCATTTGCCGTATCAGTAGTTCTTTTGGCTGTGATACTATATGGTATCATACCGGGATTCGTGACTGTGGCAGGATGGTTTGAATTGTTGTTTGTCAATGTATTTGGATTCTCATTCAACACAGGAGTGATCATCTACAGCATCGCTTTGATTTCTTGTTTGGTTGGAGGAATCTACACTTCATATTCTGAGAAATTTGAAGATTCTAAACTACCAACGATCCTATTCATTGCTTCAGTAGCACTTCTTGGCATTCCATTCTTCGGAAGTCATATTATGCTAGGCATTGTGATTATCATCGCTTTGGCTGGATACTTCTTCTTCACAGAGAAGGGTCGCAATACAGATATGTCATTGTTGAACACAATGCTTACATGTATGACTGTGATTCTTCTTGGTTACTCGTCATACGCGACATTAGTGATCCGAAGCAACGCTAATCCTCCAATGGATCAGAACTCTCCAGATGACGTGTTCACATTGAAGAGCTATTTGAACCGTGAGCAGTATGGCGACACTCCTCTTCTTTACGGAGAAAGCTTTGCATCTGAGTTCAAATACGACAGAAACGGATCTGTGGCAAAAGAACTTGGAGAGGATCTTTGGGCAAAGAAAATCAAAGAAAATGAGAATGAGCCTGACAAATACTACGTGTACGATCAAAAGACAAAGTACGTTTATCAGAGCCAGTTCTTGATGTTCTTCCCTCGTATGTACTCACGTCAGGGAAGCCATATTTCAGCTTATAAGAGTTGGTCAAACTTCACAGGCCAGAAGATAAAGGCAGACGATGGCAAGCGAGTAGAAGCTCCTACATTCGGCGACAACATGACATATTTCCTTAGATATCAGGTAGGATTCATGTACTGGAGATACTTCATGTGGAACTTCGTCGGACGTCAGAACGACATTCAGGGACACGGTGAGATCACTCACGGAAACTGGATATCAGGTATTGATTTTATAGATGAGCTACGTCTTGGCGACCAATCAACACTGCCAGATGATTTGAAAAACAACAAAGGTAGAAACTGCTATTATTTCTTGCCTTTGATCCTTGGTTTGCTTGGTATACTCTACCAATTCAACAAACAGAGAAAAGGAACAGAAAGTTTCTTGCTTGTAAGCGTATTGTTCTTCATGACAGGTTTGGCTATTGTGGTATATTTGAACCAGTATCCATTCCAGCCACGTGAACGTGACTACGCATACGCAGGTAGTTTCTATGCCTTCTGTATATGGATAGGACTAGGTGTTCTTTGGATTTTCGATTTGGTCAAGAACTACATTGACAAACGAATCGCAGCTGCATTGGCGACTCTATTGTCTTTGAGTGTACCGACAATCATGGCAGTTGAAAACTGGGACGATCACGACCGTAGCGGCAGATACACTTGTCGTGACTATGGTGCTAACTACTTGAAGACAATCCCTGCAAACGGAATCATCTTCACAAACGGAGATAACGACACATTCCCGCTCTGGTACAACCAAGAGGTTGAAGGTGTTGGAACAGACTG
>CAMJFV010000269.1 GCA_946405045.1 uncultured Bacteroidales bacterium
TACAGTGATTTATTCATGGGTTAAATCTAATGACACACCTGCCGATAACGCATATTCAACATTTAATGCAGGAGGTTCAAAAACAGTAACTGCACCGACAGACTGGAATGGAAAAACAGAATATTCAGAGACTTGGTATGTGAAAGTCAAGGATGGTCACGGATGTATAAGTGATGCGACGTCGGCTACAGCCACAATCATGAAGAGACCAGAAGTGACACTGACTCAGAATGGATTCAAGTGTGAGGAGACTGTGACATTCACAGCAACGTCGGCTTCTGCAACATCATATTCATGGAAGAAAAATAATGAGACTTGGTCTGAGTATAGTGCCGAGGAATCTAAGACTTTAAATTATGTAGACGCAGATACTTCCGTCACTTGGTATGTGAAAGCTAAGAATGATCAAGGATGTGAAAGTGATGTGAAAGAGGCAACAGGATATGTTTATAAGAAACCTGCTGTTTCGATTGTCGGTGATGTGACAACACTATGTGAACAAGGCTCTTTGAGTGGAGAATTAAGCTCTAATGCTGATTTCAACACTTACTCTTGGAAGAAAGATGGAACTGCTGTTGGAAACGAAAAGAATTATACAGCTACTGCACCAGGCAGTTATACTCTTACTGTGACTGATGATCATTGTCCGAATACATCTGTGGCTCACGTCATCTCAAAGAGTGCTTTCGCAATTGAATCTGTGACAGCGGTTAATCCAAAATGCCATTCTGGATTGGGCTCAATTGAGGTTAAGGTGAAAGACGGTGCTGCTGATTATCAATATGTATTGACTGCCGGCACTCCGGTTGAAAAGTCTGATGCCAACCACACATTTGCTGATGTTGCTGCAGGTTCTTATACTGTGACGGTTACAGATGATAATGGATGTGTTGTTACTAAAGACGGTGTGATAATCACCATCCCTACAGAACTTAAGATTGATGCTTGGTCGGCTGCAAATGCGGAAGTATGTGCAGGTGATAACGCTGATATCACATTGAAAGTGTCTGGCGGAACGGCTCCTTATCGCTATAAGGTAAATACAGATGACGTGGTGTCTATGGGAGACGGAATATCATCTAAAACTATTTCAAAGAGTCAGGGTTCATATTCTGTGGAGGTTACAGATCAAAATGATTGTAAGGTAACTTCTGTATCTAATGTGGTGATCACTAAGCCTTCTGACTTCACATCAGGTTCTCTTGATAAATCAGAGACAAATGTTTGTGCTGGTTTGTCAAATCCTGAAGTTAAAGTTGTAGGTTCTGCATCTGCTAAATCTTGTTCAGATTGCATGACTTATAAGTGGACAAAGAAGGGTAGTGATGATGTATTAGGAACTTCTGATAAGTTTACTTCGAATGAGACAGATCCTGGCACATACGAATATGTAGTAACCGTGTCGGATAGATGCTCTGGCACGTCGAAGAATCTTGATTATAAACACACAATCAATCCAAATCCTACATTTACTCTGTCGGATCTTGGAGAACAGTGTCCAAAGACAAATACAGAGAATTATGCAATATCTGTTTCAAGTGTGACTCCATCGACAGGTTACAGCGTTGTATGGACAGGAGCGACAAAAGACGGTTCTGACCAGACAAAAGCAACTATCGCAGGTGGAGACTGTAGCGGAACTAAAGCATATAGCGCAACAGTGACTAATATTGCAACAGGATGTTCGACAAAGATTGAAAAGAGTCTGGAAATCAAGTTGACAAATGCTTTGGCATTGTCATTGACGACCGATGGTTTGAAATCAGGATCAACAACAGACTATGAGTTCACATTGACTTCTGACAAATGTGAATTCACAACTCCTACATTCACATACACAGCAACACAAAACTGTGGTATCATACCTGTGGTAGCACAGAGTGAAACCGGAGATGTGGTCACTGTTACTGCGACAGATTTCTGTGGCAATGTGATATCTAAGACAGTTAAGATTATAACTCCTGTAGCTCCAACAACACCTTCATTGACAGCAGAAACAGTTTGTGGTGGAGACGTGACATTCACAGCTTCTGGAGCAAACACAGGAGAGACATATCTATGGAGCAATACAGCTGACGGAACATTTGTGGCTGGAGAATCAACTAAGAAGTTGACATATAATGCCAATGGAGATAAGATCCAGTCAGCGACATGGTATGTGAAAGTGAAGAATGCCAACGGCTGTGAGAGTGAAGTCGCAAATGCCACAGGAAAGACGTATGTTCCACCTGTCGCAACCATTGCTTCCGTACTTGGTCAGTGTTCTTACACATTGTCAGCTAACTTGACAGGAAATGCATATTCGTATGTATGGAGTGGAAAGAAGAGTGGTGATGAAAGCACAATAGTCGCAGACGAAACTGGAACATATGATTTGGTAATAACAGAGAAATATTCAGACAACCATGAGTGTCAATCTTCTGTGGTTAGTGAGACAATAACAATCTCTGATGTCACACTGCCTACAATATCGTACACGAAGACATGTGTTGGACAGGATGCTACATTGAACTTGACTAATACGGTTGATGGTTATTCTTACGAATGGAAGAAGAAGGTCGGAACATCAACAGAATTTGTCACTGCCGGAACTGGAACAACAATCAGCGTCGCAGAGGCTGGTAATTATAAGGTGGTTGCGACTACGGCTCAGAACTGTATCGATTCAACAGATGCAATGACAGTTGAGTTCCACTCTTTGCCAACACCACAGATTGTCAAGGTTGATGCAAATGATTATTTGTGTGCTGACGGAAAAGCATTGACATTGAAGACATCAGATGCATATAAGAGCTACAAGTGGAGCACAACAGCTACTACAGCTACGATAGATGTCACAACTGCTGGTGATTATACAGTGGAAGTGACAGACAACAATAATTGTAAGGCTACATCTGAGATTTTCCCAATCGAACTTCATTCGTTGCCAGTGCTTGACGATATTGCAAACCAGACGGTATGTGTGGATGTCAAGGTTGAATTCTCTTTGTCACTAGCAACACCAACAGAGGGAGACTATACATATAATGTATCAACAACATCTCAGACAAGTAATGTGTTCTCTCTTGGCAAGGGCAATTACTCAGCAACAGTGACTGACAAGTATGGCTGTACAAGTGAAGCGAAGACATTCAAAGTTGAAGAGTATTCTGCACCTGTTATCGGTGACGTCACATTGTCAGCAGTCTGTGTCGGCACTACAGATGTTGAGTTGCCAACTCCTGGCTTGACATGGAATGATGCCGATGCTGGAACTCCTGCACGAGAGCAGGGTTGGTATAATGGAGATGTCGCAGTCACTTCCGACTATATTAAGGATTTGACAGCCAACACTTATACATTCACGTATAAAGTGAAGAATGAGTGTGGATTGACAGAAAGCAAGAATTTTGAATTTGTTGTCAATGCAAAACCAGTTATTCCGAATCTTGCGGATGTCACTTTGTGTTATGGTGAGACGAAGGAGATCACTGCGAACATTACAGCAAATGCATATTCATGGAAGAAAGCAGGAGAAACTTACGGCAACAATTCAGCGTCAATAACAACAGCTGATGAGCATGGCATCGTTGAGTATTCATTGACTGTTACTGATGCTAATAATTGTACTTCAGAGCCAGAGACATTCACTGTCACTCAACCTGCTTCAGATCTTACAGTTGTGAAATCAGAGAATAGTCCATCTGTTTACGGATTGAGTGATGGACGTTATTCTATCACAATTGATGGTGGATTTGGTGATTACAAGTATTGTGAGAAGACTTCCGAATCTGCGTATTGTACTCCAGAAACAGTTGTCCCTGTGACGGTAGAGGGAAGCAAGATTTCTGTGTCTGATGTCGCTGCCGGAAACTACATGGGGACCTGGAATCTGGCCTATACGCTCCT
>CAMJFV010000270.1 GCA_946405045.1 uncultured Bacteroidales bacterium
AACATTGGACAAAACAGTAGAGACTCCAGAAGAGGCTATCGCACGTTTGAAGGATGGAAACGCTCGCTACGTAGCAGAGACTCCTGTATTCCCTCACCACGACCACAAACGTCTTGCTGAGACAGCACCTCACCAGGCTCCATTTGCAGCTGTAGTTGCTTGCTCAGACTCTCGCGTTCCAGTAGAGTTGATTTTCGACCAGGGTATTGGCGACATCTTCGTTATCCGTACTGCAGGTAATAACGTGAACAATGATGCCGTTATGGGTAGTGTAGACTACGCTATCGAGCACCTTGGTGTCAAGACTGTTGTTGTACTTGGTCACGAGTCTTGCGGTGGTGTAACTGGCGCTATCAGCGAAGTTAAGGCTGACGAGGAAAGCAAAATCGATGAATTGCTTACTATGATCCAGGCTGACGTTAAGCAGTATGTTGGACAGAAAGATTCTCTTGACGCCGCTATCAAACTAAATGCTACCACTCAGGTAAAGAGAATCAACGATCGTGAGTTGGTTAAGAAATTCGTAGAGGCAGGTAAGACTAAGGTTGTAGGTGCATACTACAACGTACACGATGGCAGTGTAGTGTTTGAATAACATATAGTTATAAGCGATATTAAAAAGAAGAGACGCAATTGCTTGCGTCTCTTTCTTTTATCTGTGTGAAGATAGAAATGTTTCTATCTATGGTATTTGCCACGAGTCTTGATCAGAATCACCTTAAGTCGATTATCTTCTAACATTGTTCTATTAAACGGATTCAACAAAAACTCTATCTGTGTATCACGATGTGCCCAAGTAAGAAATTCTATATCTTTATTCACCACATTATTCCTTATGTCACTGTATTGGGAAGATGGAAATGAAAGAGCATTTACGCATCCCGTTTTTGCAACGTCTTCCAAATGCCTTATCGTCTCATCGTCTATTTTCTTAAAATCTACATAATATGAGGTGTAGTATTTATTTTGAGTCAACAATTCCAATGCCTTATAATCTCTGGATTCTATTATGAACTGATCTTTTCCCATACCAAATTCATTGACAAAAGAATCTAATTTTTCAAGAACCATTCTGTTGTTGTCAACTGATAGATTCTTTATGTCCAGCCACACTTTCTCTCCTTTTCCTAAGTATTGGATATACTCATCAAAAGTCAAACCAAAAGTGATATCAGCATCGTGTGTGACATCCAATACGACACGTTCTTTCAATGAGTCCTCTCGGATTGTAATGTCGACCTCAAAATTAGGATACAAGCTTTTAAACTCCTCTCTCTTTTCCAAAGAATTTACTCTATGAGCCCAAAGCTTATCTTTATAGTTTCCAATATGACTAACAGCTGCTCCAATCCAAATCAAAACTGCCAATCCGACAAATGCGGCCGTATAGTATAATAGTTTCTTTTTTGTCATAGTTATGATAGAATTTGAACTTAGGATACCAACGATTTGTAAATATCAAAAATTTCCTTGGCACATTGCTTTTCAGAGAATCGTTTGGCATATTCCTTTCCATCATCAATCATTCTTGCTCTCAAATCAGAATCTTTTAAGACGCGATTTATGGCATCAGACATTTCACTGTCGTTGGTAGGATCGACGTAGATAGACGATGCTCCCCCAGCCTCCTCCAAGCAAGAACCTGTGGCCGCGATTACAGGAACCCCGACATTCAAAGCCTCTACAATAGGAATGCCAAATCCTTCGTAGAACGACGGGTAGACAAAGACTTCAGCCTGGGCATAAACCGCTGGCAAATCCTTGAAATCAATTCCCGAGATGATCTTTATCCTCGCGTCTAATCCATTACTCTTTACATATTCGTCAATTTTTGTGGCATACTTGGTGCGCCGGCCAACAATCACAAGCGACACAGACGCGTCTACATTCTTCAAGGCTCTGACAATCTGCAATGCGTTCTTTCGCGTCTCAATACTTCCAACATTCAATATAAATCTATTAGGAAGATCATATTTTTGTGTGACACGGATTTTCTCGTCTTCACCAATCTCTTTTGCAAACTGGGCATCGCAACCCTGATAAACCACTTTAATCTTATCAGCATCAATATGATACAGTTCCACGATATCTTTTTTTGTGCATTCACTCACAGCAATCACAACATCTGAATTCTCTGCTGCTTTACGGAATTTATAATCATAGATTTTACGGTCGATGAATTTATAACATTCCGGCATTCTGCGGAAGATAAGGTCGTGAATCGTCACCACACTTTTCATACTGCTATTCGAGATATTGAGAGGCAACTCATTGCTGAGACCATGAAAGATTGCAGCACCGTCTTTCTCCGCATCATGAGTCACTCCGAATGTACGCCACACACTTGCAAAAATGGAACTGTTGATCACAAGCGAAATCTGTGGTGCAAAAGTGTCCATGATTCTCTGCATCCATGCATTCATCCTACCTTTGGGAGAATAGGCAATGAATTTATCGTTGGGATCAGCATATTTACATAATGACTCCAACACATATCGGCTATAATTGCCGAGTCCTGTTCCATTTTTTACGGCTCTTTTGCCATCAAACGCAATTTTCATTATAAAATAGTTGCATTTTTTATTAAAATTTGCGAAATTTGCATCGTCTTTAGTAGAGCTGGTTTAACACCTGCCCATATGATGCCCAAGTGGCGAAATGGTAGACGCGCTGCTTTCAGGTGGCAGTGGTCGCAAGGCTGTGCAGGTTCGAGTCCTGTCTTGGGCACAACAAAGATATAAAAACAAAAGCTTTTTTATCCATTTCGCATTGATTTGTTTAGAAAAGATTTTATCACATATATTTTTTACATGGTAAAAAATATAAAACACTATTTCATTATATTATGGGATAGCCTGTTTAGAAACGACACTACCTAGCAGAGGAATTTTAGATTTCGAAACAAATGAACCAAGATCTACATGTTCGCAAGACAAGCATTGTGATATAAAAGGATTAATTTTTATACAAGCACAATTATTTTATCTCAAAACAAACAATAATTACAACTATAAAGACATGACAAAAAGAATTTTGACATTGCTCTCACTTTGTGGTTGTCTCGTATGTGCAAATGCAAAAAAGCAATACATGACAATAGAGCAAAAGAGTGGCGAGAAATACAGTTTCTTGCTCGATGAGAATCCTGAGATCACCTATAGTGAAGGTAATCTTATTGTAAATGGAAGTGCAATAACCAGCTATGCTATTAGCAGTGTGAAAAACTACCACTTTTCAGAAATATCATCATCTGTTGACACAAAAATCTCCAATGAGCTTCGCATTATCAATTTAGACGAATCAACAATAGAAGTTCAGAATGCCAAAGCCATTGCAAAAGTGATGTTAGCGAATGTAAATGGAACTATTGTTTTTGAATCACAAACAAATACAGAAGGTTCTGTTCTTGTTACTCTACCTGAACAAAAGGGTGTCTATATATTGTCTATAGGAACTTGTAGTATTAAAGTTATCCGTAAATAACAAAGAAAAATCAGATGAAAAAATATTTACTATTAACATTAATGGCAATGCTTGCGATAGTGGCAAGCTCTGTTGTCTATATGCGTGTAAAGATGGACAACGACCAGATGTTCAAGTACAATGTCGACGATGTTGAGAAAACCAACTATGAGACAGATGGAACTGATAGATACATGAATGTAAATACAAAAACAGGAGAAATCGACAAATACGATGTTGAAAAGGTCGTAGAAGTTGATTATGACATTGTTTCTGTAAGTGGTGTTGAATGTGGCCATGAATATGTCGACCTTGGTCTGCCAAGCGGTATGTTGTGGGCCACTTACAATGTAGGCGCGACAAAGTCTACTGAGGTCGGTGATTACTTCGCATGGGGTGAGACTTCACCTAAGAAAAACTA
>CAMJFV010000271.1 GCA_946405045.1 uncultured Bacteroidales bacterium
CATACATAAATTTCAAGAGCTTTTCGTTGCGGATCCTGCCGGGATCATAGTTTCTGGATGGAGCCCAGACGCTCGTGTCGTATGGTTGGGTAAACATGTCCTCGATGTCGGCATTGTCCATCTGCTCGACAAATGATTTTTGTGTTTTATCGTCGTAGATGATTTTTTCACCGTTAGAAAGGGTCAGACTCCCGTCGGAATAGCCTTTTATAAAATCAGGATAAGTGGCTGATAATGCTTTTGCTCCTGACGGAATCTCTACCGCTGACGGAATGCTGTCTGCTTTCTCAATGGATATGACGTTCGGTTCCTGTGTCTGCGAACATGCATTCATACTGCAAAGAGACGATACTGCTATAATGAGGAGACGCTGACATTTCATTGGCTTTGAGTTAAAATCTTATTCCTACGTCTGCAAATATAGAAATTTTAATGGCTTTCAATACGTTGATGCACGAAAAAGCAAGGAAGAGAATGTTTATTTTGTCTCTATCTATAAAATCATTAACTTTGCGTTCAAAGGTTAATATTAGAAGATATGACAAAAACGACAATTAAACATTTCTGGCGTTTTATTGTGATGCTGGGTCTGTTTGTTTTGGGTGCTTCTTCTTGTGTAAAGGATGAACTGCCTAATTCTGAGTGTGACATAGAAAAGATTATTATTCATTATCCGACTCCGGATTCTTTGTTCTACCGTCTTTCCGACTCTATAATTATTGTGCCTCCTGCCGACAACGAAATCAAAATTGAGGTTCGTCCGGACGCGGATTTTTCGTTGATGCGCATTGAGTATGTCCTTACGGATGGAGCCTCTTTCAACAATATTTCGGAATATAAATCTGACGAGATTAAGATTCGAACTACCAGTGAGGATGGAAAGTGGAACCGTATTTATACGATATCATTCTCTGTTCCGAATGAATCTTTCACGGCTGAAAAGAGAATTTTTGAGTTTAATTTTGAGGATCATCGTCTGGACGACGGTGGAAAATATAGCATCTGGCTCAACAACGATGATGTTGATTATTGGGCTTCTGGTAATCCTGGATTTAAGTTGAGTAAGTCGACAGCCAAACCCGATGAGTATCCTACGATAGTGGATGAGAATGGCTATGATGGAGACGCGGTTGCTCTTGTCACTCGTTCGACAGGTCTGTTTGGTGAGATGGTGGGAATGCCGATTGCAGCAGGAAATCTGTTTGTTGGTTCGTTTGATGTTAGTCAGGCATTGAAAGACGCGATGGCTGCCACACTGTTTGGCAAACCATTCATGTATCGTCCGATGAGAATCAAGTTTATGGCAAAATATAAGCCTGGTGACAAATACAAGCGTAAATCTACGGAAGTGTCTGGTATGGTAGACTATCCTGATATGTATGCGGTGCTTTATAAGAATACCGACGCGGATGGAAACAGTGTCACTCTTCGTGGAGATGATGGAAAGACAAATCCTAATATTGTGGCCCGTGCGTTTTTGAGTGAGACTGAGGCTAAAAAGATCTCAGCCGACAAATGGACGGAGATAAATATTCCGTTTGAATACTTGGAGGAGATTGACGAGACTCGTTTGGAAAACAGAGGCTATAGTTTCGCTATGGTCTTCACCTCAAGTTTTGCAGGAGGAGAATTCTCTGGTGCTGTCGGCAGTACATTTACGATTGATGAAGTACGACTAATTTGTAATGAAGATGAATAGTAGACAATATATCATATCACTGGTGTTGATGTTCGTGGCTTCTTTATTCTCAGTTTCTGCTGAAGATAATGAGTCGGTTTCAGTTGGCGTGAATACAAGTGAAACGCCTAGTTCGTCAGAGGCTTCTGCTTCCCCTAGCTCGGGATTGGGATATGGATGCAGACTCGGATTCACAATCGGAGGAATCACTCCTGTGCCGTTGCCAGCGGAGGTTCGTGAGATGATGACATTCAGCCCTAATGGCGCATTCATGCAGGAATTTTTTGTATACAAACTGTTCAACAATAAATTTGGTGTTTATCTTGGTGAGCGACTTGCTGTAGAGGGCATGAATGTAGAGGCAAAAGTCAAGAATTACCACATGAGCATAGAGCAGGGTGGTGACTACATCAGTGGCTATTTTACAGGTGTGGATAAGACAGAAGCCAAACTCATTTCCGTCAAAATACCATTGGAATTTGTGGCAAGAGTGACTCCACGTCTTGATTTGCGTGTCGGTCCGTACGCTCAGATAAATATTCACAGAGAGTTTAAGGGAGAGGTTTACGATGGATATTTGCGTGAGAACACACCGGTTGGTCAGAAGATTGTGTTCAGCGACGGATCTACAGCATCGTATGATTTTTCGGAAGACGTGAAGAAAGCTTGTCTTGGTGCGGAGGTGGCTGCTGATTTCAGAATCAAAAATGGTTTTGGCGTTTTTGCCAATCTGGATTATGGTTTTGGCAGCGTCTTCCCTGATGATTTTGAGACGATATCATTCAAGATGTTCCCAATTTTCTTTTCATTGGGAGTCTCATACCGTATCGAACGTGATTGATAATCAGTTACAAGTCTTCTGAAGATCTGAAAATCACTCTGTTTTTTGATTGGAAAGATGTGAGCTGATAGTTAGACATGTCTTGAATAGCCATCTTGGTATACTGTTTGTCGTTAAGCGATTTCAGTACAAACTCAATAGTCAGATCCTTGTAAGTCACTCCAGAGCTTCGGCTTTGGATGAAATCCTTGAAATACTGTTGGTCATTCTCTCCAAGAGAGTGCCCGAAGAAAGTCACCTTGTCGCCATTCCCTAATGTGAGCAACGAATCAATGATCGCAGGAGGGTTGAAATTGTCGTCCATCGCCTTTTGGAGAAATTTGTATGAGTTGTTCGTCTCATTATACTCTTTAGTTCCGATCACAATCGTGTCGTCCTTGATCTTTCCGTGGACATATTGGACATTCGCTTTCTCTGGCCATGGGACATCAGTGTAATTAAATGTAAACACTTCAATTTGATCAAACTTGTCCATTTCAAAAATCGTATTCAGACGATTCCTCAACGCTTCATCGTTTGTATGGGAAAACGGCTGGCTGAGCAGGTAATCACGAAGTCCACTCTTTATCTTCTTGAAAGCCTCTTTGTCTCTGACCTCTTTGGATTCAGCGTAAACAGGATCCTTCAGATAATAAAGCTTCAAGTCTTCGGTTTGTGAAAGAAGATGTCTCTCCACCATCTTTTCAAGATTGCAAACAGTTTGCTTTAAGAAAAGTTCGCGTATCTCCACTTCTGGATTGTTGTATAATACGTAAACTTCGCCAGAATCGTTGGATGGCACGTATAGAAAGTCACTTATCTCATCTGCACTTACCGGACAATTCCGTTCTTTTATATATGCAAGGACCTTATGCTCTTCCGGGCTTATTGGATCTTTGATGTCGTGGTTTATTTGGGAATAGTTGTAGAGTTCTGTTTCGAAGTCAAACCATTTGACTTCACTCAGGCCTCTCGTCGGCTGCCACTGGTTGAGATAGTCAATCAAAGGTGCAGGATAATCCTTAGGGCAATAAATATCGCTCTTGTAGAAATCGCTATACTTGGTTTTTCTGCCAAGAAATAAGTCGAATCCGTTTCCTATTATGATGACGTGGCGTGACATTTTTTGTTTAATTCTAAATCTGTATGACTCTTTCTACAAAGTTATAAATTATGTGCAATATAAAAAACAAGTGTTGCCGTCCAGAGTGTTGTTTCTGATCAGAAAAATAAAGACGGGGAGATGCCCCGTCTATACGATTTATTAATTGTTAAAGATTTCGCTTTTTTAGTAATTCCTTTGCAGGTATTTCCACGATGTTGCCGTCCTTGTCTGAAAGGATCACCGTTTCATTGTTGGCTGCTTTTTTCTCCAGAAATTC
>CAMJFV010000272.1 GCA_946405045.1 uncultured Bacteroidales bacterium
AGACGCCTTTTTTTTTGAATATCACCAACTAAGACATAGACAAAAACAAACAACTCCCCATTCTGCTCTGTAACGCCACAGAACAAATAATGTTTTCATAAACTGTATTGCAAACATCGGCCTGCTTGTCATAAACGACTCTATATATAAACAAATATATCAGTATCCTTTTAGTCATTCTTCTTGAAACCATTCCATTTCTTGTAAAAGCCGAGTTCATTCCAAACAGAGTCGAGAGATGGCTACAATCGCTACCTGATAATCGGAACCATTATACTTGTATTCATCGCAGGAGGAGTCGTCTTTATTGTCAGCAAGAAAAAAGACTAATCGTTATGATAAGAAGTGATACACAACAAATGCCAATCATTGCAAAAAATTTAGTAACTTTGCACCGTCAAAAATAAAGATATGGAAAAAACAGCGGTGGTATTATTGTCCGGCGGACAAGATTCAACAACTTGCCTATATTGGGCAAAAAAGAATTTCGACAAAGTGTACGCAATCGGTTTCAACTATGGACAGAAACATGTGTTGGAGAACGAGATCGCAACAGCCATAGCCAAAGAGGCTGGCGTCCCCTACGTCATCCATAAGATTGACACCATCGCAAATCTTCACCACAACTCACTCACCGACCATTCTATGGACGTTTGCAAGGAGAAACCGGCAAACGAACTGCCAAACACATTCGTCGCCGGCAGAAACCTGATATTCCTGACATACGCAGCCGTCTACGCATACACAATCGGTGCACACCACCTTGTGACAGGAGTGTCGGAGGCAGACTACAGCGGATACCCAGACTGCAGAAACACATTCATCAAAGCAGCGAATGCGGCAGTGGCTCTCGCCCTCGACTATGATATAGAAATACACACACCACTGATGTGGCGTGACAAAGCGCAAGTATGGCAACTCTCAGACGAGCTTGGCGTACTTGATTTGGTGAGAACAAAAACACTCACATGCTACAACGGTATCCCAGCTGACGGATGCGGAGAATGTCCGGCATGCCGTCTACGCAAAGCAGGATTGGAAAAATATTTGTCGACAAAGAAATAGTCATCATATGTCACTTACTCAACTTGGAAGCAAACAGACAACATACTCGTCTGACTACAATCCATCAATACTGGAAACGTTTGACAACAAACACCAAGGCAACGACTATTGGGTGAAATTCAACTGCCCAGAATTCACAAGTCTCTGCCCTATCACAGGTCAACCAGATTTCGCAACAATATACATCAGCTACATACCGAATGTGAAGATGGTTGAAAGCAAGAGCCTCAAGCTCTATCTTTTCAGTTTCCGCAACCACGGAGATTTTCATGAAGACTGTGTCAACATCATCATGAAGGATCTTATCAAACTGATGGATCCTAAATATATTGAAGTATGGGGGAAATTTATGCCACGAGGAGGAATCAGCATTGATCCATATTGCAACTATGGAAAGCCAGGAACCAAATATGCGGAAATGGCAGAATATCGTCTGATAAGGCACGACATGAACCCAGAAACTATCGACAACAGATAATTTTCATAGCTTTTTTGCAAAAAATATGCAGGAAATGAATGTTTAATAATGTTTTTGTATATTTTTGCATAGTGTTTTGCAACATAAAAATTCGCAAAACTCATCACGGATACTTAATTTACTCATTTGCAACCCGTTACCTTACATTTTCGATAAATTATGGTAGGTTGCAGTCATAAATGAAGCGACAGTGAAAAACAAAAACAGAAGAATTTCCGTAATACAGGAGATTATAGCAACGACAAAAGTCGGAAGCCAGGACGAATTGCTCCAGCTTTTGACAAACAAAGGTTTCAACCTTACTCAAGCCACTTTGTCTCGCGATTTGAAAGCGATGAAGGTGGTGAAGACTCCCGCTGTAGACGGAGGATATTGCTATAAACTGCCTGCAAACGACGATCAAGCAGATGCACAGGCAGCATACCTATCCAGTGCAGCTGTAACGATAGATTTTTCTGGAAACATACTCGTCATCCATACACGTGCAGGATATGCGAGCAGTATGGCATACCGAATTGACGACGAGGCCTCAGATGTCATCATTGGCACCGTAGCAGGAGAGGACACTGTAGTATGCGTGATGAAAGAAGGGATGACAAAGCGTGCTGTAATCGAATCGCTAAGCAAGATTATTCCAACATTGAAGAAAGATTAATTCATTAGCAATGGATCAGATTCAAGATCAAAAGCAAGAACCAGAAATAAAGATTGTGCTTGCAGACGAGAGCCACGTGCACTACGTCGATGAAATTTTGGAGACTATAGCCGCAGCGGCTAAAGTGCGAGGCACAGGTATTGCCAAGCGAAATCCGGAATATGTAAAGCAGAAGATGATTGAAGGAAAAGCTGTGTTGGCTTTATGTGGCGATGATTTTGCCGGTTTTAGCTACATTGAAACATGGGACAACAAGCAATATGTCACAACATCAGGTTTGATTGTGCCAGACAGATACCGTGGCAGAGGATTGGCTCGTCGAATCAAACACATGACATTCTCATTGGCTCGTGCACGTTGGCCTGAGGCTAAGATTTTCAGTCTTACAAGTGGAGCGGCAGTGATGAAACTAAACACACAGCATGGATACAAACCTGTAACTTTCGCACAGTTGACAAACGACGAGAGTTTCTGGCACGGTTGTGAAGGATGTGTAAACTTCGATGTCCTTCAACGTACAGACAGAAGATATTGCATCTGCACAGGTATGTTGTTTGATCCTAATGATCCAGACTGTTTGGAAACAGCTCAAAAGGAATTGGATCTTGATCCAACCTGCAGAGAAACAATAGAGGCAAAATATGGTCCTATGCCATACAAACTGCCAGAGAAAGAGTCTAAGACTCTATTGGATAAGATAAAGTCTTTATTTAAATAAATTAAATAAAAATGGCAAACAAAAAAGTAGTAGTAGCATTCAGCGGCGGTTTGGATACATCTTTCACTGTGATGTACCTTGCCAAAGAGAAAGGTTACGATGTATATGCAGCTTGTGCTAACACAGGTGGTTTCAGCGAGGAGCAACTAAAGCAGAACGAGGAGAACGCCTACAAATTGGGCGCTGTTAAATATGTCACTCTTGACGTAACAAAGGAATACTACGACAAGAGCTTGAAATTCATGGTATTCGGTAACGTATTGAGAAACGGTACATACCCTATCTCTGTATCTTCAGAGCGTATTTTCCAAGGTATGGCTATCGCACGCTACGCAAACGAGATCGGTGCAGACGCAATCGCTCACGGATCAACAGGTGCCGGCAACGACCAGGTACGTTTCGATATGACATTCTTGGTAATGTCTCCAAACGTTGAGATCATCACTCTTACTCGTGACATGGCACTTACTCGCCAGTATGAGATCGACTACTTGAACCAGCATGGTTTCGCAGCAGACTGGACTAAGTTGAAATACTCTTACAACGTAGGTATTTGGGGAACTTCAATCTGCGGTGGTGAGATCCTTGATTCACGTGAAGGTTTGCCAGAGACAGCTTATTTGAAGCAGGTAACTAAGACTGGAAGCGAGCGTTTGAAGATCGGTTTCAAGAAAGGTGAGATCTGCTCGGTTAACGGAAAAGAATACACAGACAAGATCGCAGCTATCCAGGAGATAGAGAAGATCGCAGCAGCATACGGTATCGGTCGTGATATGCACGTAGGTGACACTATCATCGGTATCAAGGGACGTGTAGGATTTGAGGCTGCAGCTCCAATGGTTATCATCGGTGCACACAAGTTCTTGGAGAAATACACTCTTTCTAAGTGGCAGCAGTACTGGAAGGATCAGGTTGCTAACTGGTACGGAATGTTCCTCC
>CAMJFV010000273.1 GCA_946405045.1 uncultured Bacteroidales bacterium
CCTCAACCTTGCCGTCATCTACAACACCATGTACATAGCCAACTTTACCATCTCCGGTAATTGTGTATGTTTGGAATCCATCAACAATTCCTGCAGGTTTGTATGTAACAGTTGAGCCAAGATAAGTCACACCTGATGCGTAGTCGCCATCAACATTGAGAATTGGCATGAAATTGCCTTTCTTGCTGGTTCTTGCATAATAAAGGTCTGAACAGATTGCTACTTCGTCTAAGTCTTCTCTAATAATCTTTCCTTTGTATGCTCCACTAAGAAGTTCGCTACCTTTATATATTACAGATCCATCAATAACTTTTGCTCTTTCGCATGCAATTATATATCTGTTATAATCTTCTCCTTCTTTTTTTGCATATCCAATCAATTCATCGTCTTCATCAAGAATCTCAGAAGATATTGTATTTTCAAATACAACAACATTGTACATTATGAAATCGTTGTGAAGACGTTCGGTAAACTGCTCAATTGTACCTGGAGTAGCAGAGAGAGCTGACAATTTTACATTGTATACAAGGCTACAATCACTAACCTGAATTCTCTGATCAGATTTCAGTGTTATCTTGTACTGAGCTGGGAGAATGTCAAATGATGCTGTGTTTGCATAAATGGTATCTCCTTTATCCGAACTTGCATCAAGATCGTTCTTGGTGTCATAAGAGAATGTGTTACCGTTACTGTCCTGTACGGTCTTGGTCTCGGCAAACATATAGTTTGCACTTGCAGAAAGTACTGCTGCAAAAAGTAATAGTCTTTTTTTCATATTGTTATATGTTTTTTTTGTTTATATCATTTATAATGAATGTTTCCGTTTTCCTCCCTCTTTTGAGTTCGGTAACTATATAAATCGGTACAAAATTAGCAATTTCCTACGAAATGACCAAATTTTTACCGAAAAAAAAGAAGAAATTAACAAAAAAAATAGAAATCTTGAAAAGAAAGCTGTCAATACTCATATTTTCTGCGTTTCGAACTTATAGTAAAACAAAAAAGAGGAAAGACTCGCTTTCCTCTTTTTCGCTATAAAAGATATTTATTCATCTTCATCGTCAAATTCCCAGCTCCCATAGAAGCCTTTTGCCTCAACCTCACCATCTCCCTCTCCGAGCCATGAACTCTCGAGAATTTTGTGGGCATATCTTAAGGTTGCGACTTTTATCTCTGGTGAAAAATATACTTTTTTCATATAGATGTTATTTTATAATTTTCTTGGTTGAGCCATCTGAGTATTTCACAATGTTGATACCCTTTGCAAACCCATTTTGCTTTCTGCCATTGATATCGTAGATTGCAATAACTTCTTCAGAGTCGTTGTCTATGGTTTCAATGCCTGTAGCCTCGCCATTAGCTTCGTCTTCATCAATACAAATGATTGAAATCTTGCTATTTGCGAACTTACTTTCAGCATCTCTATCCTTGATGTCGAAATACCATCTGTAGGCATTTACGTTGTCGCTTGTTCTAGCCTCTCTGAAGCCGCCACTTGTCAACACATAGTAATTTCCTGCTACCAATTCAGCGCCAGACATTGCTTTGTATGTGCCGTAGAATATATATTTCGTAGAAACAGAAGAGCAGTCAACTGCTTTGTGTTCTGCTTTTCTGAGAATAGCGTTATTAACGACAATGTTCTGCTTGTGATCGGCATCTGCCACCTTTGCTCTGATAATGCATGGTGTGTTAGCTTTGATTGTTTTGCCTTCAGACATTTTTATAGCCTCAATGAGAGTGCGATCAATAGTGCCATTGTCGTCATCGTCAAACTGATGTACGTTGTTCAGCCATGCAACATCAAAATTGTCCTTTATGTCATTGTAGGAAATGTCGAATGGGAGGTATAATGTCTGCCAGTTCCTAGTTTTGTATGTGCGTGAGTATATAAGCTTCTTGACGAAATAGTCTTCATTTCCTGTATAGTCAGATCCGTCGGTCAAGGTGTATTCGCCGTATGTAACAGTAACTGTACACTTTGCACGTGCTGCACCATCCTGAGAGATTGCTGTGATTGTTGCCACACCTGCAGATTTTGCTGTGACCTCACCACTTTCATTTACTGTTGCTACATCCTCGTCGGAAGAAACCCAAATGACACCCTTGTATGATGCATTTGATGGGAGTACATTTGCGGTAAGAATCTTCTTGTCTCCGGCTTCCATACTTAACTGTGTATCGCTGATTGTGACGCTTTCGGCAGGAGTGAAACTGTTATCAACATGTATTTCGCATGTCGCGAATTTGCCGCTTCCGTCGAGTGCTGTACAAGTGATTGTTGCGTCACCCACATTTGCACCTGCAACGAAATCGCCTGTTGCGGCATTTGCTATGAGAATGACATTTTCGTTACTACTTGTAAATATTACATCCTTAACGCGAGCATCTTCAGGGTTGATTGTTGCGGTCAGTTTGCCTGTCTTGTTTGTGAGCACAGTCATTCTAGTGTTGTCAAGAGTGAGAGATTCCACATGGGTGATCTCAATATCTTCAACGAAATATCCTGTATATTTTGACCAGTTTGTAGCATTCTCGAAAATGCTCTTCATCTTAGTAAAGACGTGGATGGCTGTGCCAGATTTCTTGAATGGTGTGGTTTCTCCGATAGAGAGTCTGCTTGGTGTGTTGTTGATGTAGAAATTCTGGACACTTGTTCCGCTGAATGCATTATTGCTAATATGTGTTACTGACTGTGGAATGGATACACTATTTATTGTTGTTCCGTTGTTGGAGAAGGCTTCTGTTTTAATAGTGCGCAAACCTTCTGGCAATGTTATTGATGTAAGTTTACATCCTGCAAACGCAGAAGCAGGAATATCGGTGATGTTATTCGGGATATTAATGCTTGTAAGGCCTGCTTTATAAAAAGAAGAAATGCCGAGTTCATTTAATGTTGTAGGTAACTCAATTGATTGGAGAGAAGAACATTCAGAAAATGCATATTCGCCAATTGCTGTAATGCCTTCTGGGATTGTAACATTTGAAATCTTTTTACAACCCTGAAATGCACTACTGCTGATAATGGTAAGGGCAGCAGGAATAGTGATGCTTGATGCTAATGAAGAAGCACCGCGGAATGCGTTGGTGCCAAGTGTTGTCAAGCCTGTAGGGATATTAACGCTTGTCATTCCTGTACAATTCATGAATGCGAAATCTCCGATTGTCTTAAGTCCGTTAGGAAGAACAACCTTTGTGATGGACTTACAACCGTTAAATGCATAACTATGAATCTTTTTTACGTCGCTTGGCACAGTAAACTGACCTTCCTTTAGCCTTGTGCAAAAAATCAATTCTGTCTGTAATTTGTTGTAAAGAACTCCATCCTTCGCATAATAGTATTGGTTCTGAGGATCAACAGCGATTTCTTGCAACTTGGTGCTGTGGTCAAATACCTGTGAGCCGATTTCTGTGACTGATTTTGGGATTTCAACACTGATGAGTTCTGTACAACCATAGAATGCGCAGTCTTTAATGCCGATGACTGTGAATGTTACGGTCTCGTCGTTATTGTCCTTAGCTTGGAATGTTTCTGGGACAATAACAGCACCAGAATATGAATTGCTACCAGTAGTACTGCCTGTGTATGTCTTGTCTGTTAAGATAGCAGTTCTGGTAACTTGGTCAAGGAGATAGTAAAAATCGCCGACATGCGCTTGCGTGCCTGCCTTTGCTTCCCAATACTGCTGAGCTTTAGCGCCTGTCCATGAGGCGCTTGCGATGATGAGCGTAAGAATGAGGCTCAAGATTCTGCTTGTTTTGATCATAATCTTCTTTTGTCTGATTTAGCTATCCCTGAATAATCAGCACAATGTTTTTAGTTGTTTTT
>CAMJFV010000274.1 GCA_946405045.1 uncultured Bacteroidales bacterium
CAATTGGACAAACTTGGAATTGTCGACTTCGAGCAACTGCTTGATCCAAAAGTGATGGATAACGCATCTGTCGCTATTATCGAAGCCAACAAGAGCAAGAGCAGTATTCAACCTAAGATTCAGATCAGCTGTCAGCCAAAGATCAATTTCATTCCACAACGTTATGTCCCAGATGGCGACATTTTGAATATGATGGCAGACAGTTTGCCGAATGCTGCACGTGCATATCCGCGTGGAGTGGATGTGTTTGATGCATTCGGAATCAAGGCTGCTAAAGCACTCAACGATACTTTCTTCAAAGATAATAAAGAGTGGAAGGAGTATCCTATGTACAGAAAGAAGGCGAATGACAAATATTCGTCTTTCAACGATTGGAACAAAACAGCCTACAACAAATGGATCCACATGTTGGTTGAATTGCAGACACCAGACAAACAATATCCTGGCTATATGCAAACCAGCAGTTGGCAGCTGAAAAACTTGAACAGTGCGTTGGCGTCATGGTCGGAGTTGAAGCACAATTCGATTTTGTATGCGGTGCAACCAATGTGTGCGGAGTGCGGCGGCGGAGATGAAGCCCATTTGCCAGACCCTGTGCTTGTCGGTTATGTTGAACCGAATCTGAAATTCTGGAAAACGTTGAAGCAGGCCATAGAGCAAACTTACGAGATGGCAAAACGTGCAGGATACGATGTGGAAAACAATTTTGAAGTAGGTAGAAACCTGAGTGGTCAGACAGAATCATTTTTGAAAACTGTGGACTTCCTTATCCGCATCAGTGAGAAGGAGTTGCAAGGCAAACGACTTACAACAGAAGAGTATGAAACGATAAGAACTATCGGCAGTAATGTAGAATATATGACGGTAGGTTTCTTAGCTGATCATAAACTGTATGCTGATTGGACATCCGTGGCTGATGTAGACAAAAAGATGCCTGTGGTGGCTGACATCTATACTAGAAACGTATTGTCATGTAAAAAGAGCGGAATCCTCCACACTGCTGTAGGAAGAGCCAACACTATTTATGTTGTGGTGGAAATAAATGGCTATTACTATCTGACACGTGGAGCGACATTTAGCTACTATGAGTTTGTACGTTCATTAAACGAACGTCTGACTGACGAGGAATGGCAAAAATTGAATGAGAGCCCTCAATGTCCGAATGTTCCTGATTGGATCACACCATTCATGATCAACAAGCCTGTAAAGAGAGATAATGTTGACTATCTGTATTCGTCGGGTTGCTAAATACATATTTCTCTTTTTAGCCGTAATAGCAAATAGCTGTTCTTCTGGAGACGTGGGGCATCGCGTCTCCACTAACAAAGATGAGTTCAGCATTCTGTTTACAGGCGATGTCTTGCTCGACCGTGGTGTGAGGACGCAGATAGAGCGGAATGGGATCGACCATATTTTTTCGGCTGTAAAAGATTCCTTTCTGGCGGCTGATGCGACGGTGATCAATCTTGAATGTCCGCTTACCGACGTCTACACCCCAGTGATGAAAAAGTATATTTTCAAAGCTGATGAGAAGTGGGCAGCGTCGTTAAGAAAATGTGGAGTAACCCATGCCGCTATGGCCAACAACCATACTTACGACCAAGGCAGTACTGGCTTGGAACATACTGTCAAGGCTCTAAACGACAATAGCATTGTCCCGATGGGGTTTGGCTATACGGATGAAGAGCGTGCCAAACCTGTTGAATTGGAGAAAAACGGAATCAAAGTAGCTCTTTTCAACAGTGTGTCTCTGCGACTTGAAAACTGGATCCAGACAGACGGTGAGCCGGGGATATGTATGGCGAAAGGCAACGAGTTGGCAAATCATATTTCTGCTTACAGACAAAAACATCCTGATACAAAAATAATTGCTGTTGTGCATTGGGGCATAGAGTTTATGCCATTCCCATCCAATCAGCAACAAATGGATGCCATGCTATTGGCATCTGCTGGTGCGGATGTGATTGTGGGGCATCATCCGCATATTGTGCAACCGGTGAAAAAGATTCAAAACTGTACGGTGATATACAGCCTTGGAAATTTTGTCTTTGACCAAAAGAGAGAGGATGGCAACAAGGCTCAGATGGCTAAAGTGACGTTTGGCAAAAAAGAGACCAAGGTCAATCTGTATGATATTGATATAGTGAAATGTAGGCCTGAGGTGAGCAGAAAGTAAAATATTAGGCAATAATTGTTTGATATATTGAAAAATGCTGTAAAAGTTTGTAATTTTGCAGTCCAAAAAAACGAACAGCCGTAAAACGAAAAAGCAAATGATTGATATAAAGACGATTCGTAAGGATTTTCCGATTTTAGGCCAAGAGGTTTACGGAAAACCATTGATATATTTTGATAATGCTGCTACTACGCAGAAACCGCAGATAGTGCTTGACACAATTGTCGGCAACTATTCAACACAAAACGCCAATATCCATCGTGGAGTTCACTTTTTGAGCCAGACAGCCACTGTCGCTCATGAGGAGGCACGAGAGACAGTACAGAAATTCATCGGAGCTGAGAAATCGTGTGAGATCATTTTCACCCGTGGCACAACAGAAGCGATCAACCTTGTGGCGGATTCATTTGTCAGAAGCCAGTGTGTAGACGGGGATGAAATCATTGTGTCGGAGATGGAGCACCATTCCAACATCGTTCCTTGGCAACTTCAGCAACAGAGAAAAGACATCAAGATAAAGGTTATTCCGTTTGATGAGAGAGGACATCTACAGGTGGAGAAATTGGAGGAGATGATCACGTCACGTACCAAATTAGTCTCTGTGACCCACGTCTCCAATACTCTTGGCACAGTCAATCCAGTGGAAGAGATCGTAAAAATCGCGCATGCTCACAATGTGCATGTCCTTGTTGACGGAGCAGAGTCGACACCTCACATAAAAGTGGATGTGAAGAAGTTGGATGTTGATTTCTTCGTCTTCTCCGGACATAAGGTTTATGGACCTACTGGAATAGGCGTCCTTTATGGAAAAGAGGCATGGCTTGATAAACTCCCTCCATATCAGGGTGGAGGAGAGATGATCAAGAATGTAAGTTTCGCTGGCACCACATTCAATGAACTTCCATTCAAGTTTGAGGCTGGCACACCTGATTATATCGGCTCTACAGCGTTGGCTGCGGCACTCAATTACGTCTCAGCACTCGGAATGGATGAGATTCACGCATATGAGGAGTCGTTGCGACTTTATGCAGAAGAGAAAATGAAGGAGATCGACGGAATGCGATTCATCGGAGAGAATGATCAGAAGAGCGGATTGGTATCGTTCTTGATTGGAGATATCCATCCGTATGACGTCGGTACACTTCTGGACAAGTTGGGTATCGCTGTCAGAACAGGTCACCATTGTGCTGAACCTGTCATGCATCATTTCGGAATAGAAGGAACAGTGCGTGCGTCGTTTGCCCTTTACAACACAAAAGAAGAGATTGATACATTTGTAGCCGGATTGGCAAGAGTGGCATCAATGTTTAACAGAAAGAAGCATTAATTACAGATATGAGTTTGATAGACGAAAGAGAAGCGGAAATCATAGAGGAGTTCTCATTCTCAGATGATTGGTTGGATATTTACCAGTTGATTATAGATAAGGGTAACGACGGTGCCGGAATCGACGCCCGTTACAAGGATGACAGCCATTTGATTGAAGGATGTCAGAGCAAAGTGTGGGTGAATGCGGAGTTGGTAGATGGTAAGGTATACTATCAGGGAGAGAGCAACACTGAGATTGTCAACGGAATTGTATCCATCCTTGTGTATATTCTGTCGGGCAATGAACCTCAGGATATCCTTGATGCAAAACTCACTTTCATCGA